>NZ_CDSBKO010000028.1:0-70213 GCF_977115655.1 Aquimarina sp. | reverse complement strand
TCACCAATACTTAATAACCGCATATAACAGTATTTTTAATTAAGAAATGGTATAATTTATTAGTGCTATTTCAAAGTTAAAATGGTATTAGAGCACTATGCATTAGCAGACAAAGCAAACGCCTCAAAAACCTTAAGGATTCTGGAGGCGTTTGATGTTTATTCGTTTATTTGTTTTTAGATCACTAAACTTATAATTACAGGGAGGCTACTAGTTTTTTTACATCACTTATCACTTCCCGATATTTATTCTTATTAGGCTTAGACATGTGATCTGACTCTGTTACTATTTCTAATAAGATTTCTTTAGCATCTTGTGGGTTTCCTTTTTTTATCAAAAATTGAGCTAGTATATATCTTTCCTGATAATTTGAATATCGTTGATCAATTTGTCTTAGCTGTTTTTCTGCTTCTTCTGATTCTCCTTTTTCTTCTAATGCCAATCCGTATAAAAACTGGCTTCGAGATCCTTTAAAATCTGGTTTGGTGTTTATATACTTGGCACAGGACACAACTTTATCATGGTTTTTAAGATAAGTATATCCTTCCATCAATTTTTTAACTACCCCTGCATCTTTTTTATAATCTTGATTAATTGCAATTTCATATTCTTTTATTGCATTTGTATAATCTCCTGTTTCTAATAAAGCATCTGCCAGATTGGTTCTATTCTGAAATGTATCTGCAAAATCCAATTGCTTTTGCAAGTCACTAATCTTTTTGGTGGGATTAATAACATGTATAACTTCTTTTTGAACTACATCCAGATCTTTTTTATTGAATACCTGAGTAAAAAGATAAATAAGACTTCCTATCACAGGCAGAAACACAATTACAAAGAACCAGTAGTAATTATTTTTACTCTTAATGGCGTGATAAATACAAAAGCCTTGCAAGGCTATAATTAAAAAATATTGCATTGCGTAAAAGTAGGTAAAACTATTTGAGTATAACCACCAAATCATCTGCATTTACCATAGTACCGGATTTAAGAACAATTTTTTTGACTGTTCCATTTTCGTTAGCGGTTATTGTGGTTTCCATTTTCATGGCTTCAATAATAAATAGCGGGTCATTTTTTTTGATTTCTTGCCCTGTTTTAACCAATACAGAAGATAATGATCCTTGTAAGGGTGCTCCTATTTGTTTGATGTCTGATTTATCTGCTTTTATGTGTACAACTTTATTTACTTTGATAGAATTATCTTTTATTTCTACGTTTCTGGTTTGCCCGTTTACTTTAAAAAATACGGTTACCATACCTTCTTCGTTAGGTTCTCCTACAGATATTAGTTCTATTAGCAGTACTTTACCTTTGTCTATTTCAATAATTATTTCTTCTCCTGGTGTCATCCCATAGAAAAAGTTTTTTGTGGGGATATTTACTACGTTTCCATATTTTAAATGATGGTTGTATGCTCCTGTAAACACTTCGGGATATAATTTATAGGAAAGGAAATCGGTAATATCGAGATCTCTTCCCATTCCTTTTTTAAATATCTTAACAAATTCTTTAAATTCGATTTCAAAATCTATTGGTTCCAGATGCGCATTGGGTCTGTTGGTAAAAGGTTTTTGTCCTTTAAGTATCGTTTTTTGCAATTTTTTTGGAAACTCTCCTACTGGCTGCCCTAATTCTCCTTTAAATAAGCTAACTACCGATTGTGGGTAAGAGATAGTATCACCCCGTTCTTTAACATCGTCTATGGTTAGATTATTGCTTACCAGGTATTGTGCCATATCCCCTACTACTTTAGAACTTGGTGTTACTTTAACAATATCTCCAAATAGTGTATTGACTTCGCCGTACATTTTGGTTATTTCATGAAAACGATCTGCCAATCCTAATGCTTCTGCCTGCGGTTTCAGATTAGAATATTGTCCTCCGGGGATTTCATGTTGGTACACCTCACCTGTTCCTGCCTTTAATCCGGATTCAAAAACATAATAATACTCTCTTACTTGTTCCCAGTAATTAGAGTATTCATTTAATTTAGGTATGTTGATTTGGTTTTCACGTTCATGAAATCGCATCATTTCTACTACCGAGTTAAAGTTAGGTTGGGATGTTAATCCTGATAATCCCCCAAGAGCTACATCTACTACGTCTACTCCTGCCTCAATGGCTTTAATATAAGTTGCAGACTGTACCGAGGAGGTGTCGTGTGTATGCAAATGTATCGGGATATTAATTTGGGTTTTTAATGCCGAAATCAGTTCGTAAGCTGCATACGGTTTTAATAGCCCTGCCATGTCTTTGATTCCCAAAATATGTGCTCCTGCATTTTCAATATCTTTGGCAAGTTGTATGTAGTATTGCAGAGTGTATTTTGTTCGTTTTGGATCCAGAATATCCCCGGTATAGCATAAGGAGCCTTCTGCCAGTCCCCCGGTTCTTGTACGCACATGTTCTATACAAGGTGCTATAGATTTCATCCAGTTTAAGGAATCAAAAATCCTGAATACGTCTACGCCATTTTCCCAGGATTGTTCTACAAACTTCCCGATCAGGTTATCGGGGTATGCGGTATATCCTACCCCATTGGATCCACGAATAAGCATTTGCAACAAAATATTGGGCATTGCTTTACGCAAAGAGCGAAGCCGCTCCCACGGGTTTTCTCTTAAAAAGCGTAAACACACATCAAAGGTAGCTCCCCCCCATACTTCCATACTAAAAACCCCGGGATGGTTTTTTGCAAATCCTTCGGCTACTTTAAGCATATCATACGTACGCATTCGTGTTGCCAACAGGCTTTGGTGCGCATCCCGCATGGTGGTATCTGTAAAATGAATTTTCTTTTCATTTTTTAACCATTCTGCAAATTTTTCTGGTCCAAGTTCTGTAAGCAAATCTTTGGTTCCTTTGGTATAATCTGCGGTTTCGTCAAATTTTGGTATAACCGGGGTAACAAAAACTTTATTGGCATCTGTTTTTTTTGCATCAGAATTACCATTTACAATTACATCCCCCAAAAAGTTTGCTAATTTGGTAGCGCGGTTACGTGGTTCTTTTATAACAAAAAGCTCTTTTGTATCCCTAATAAAATTAACGGTTACTTCTCCTTTTCTAAAGGTATCGTGGCGCAAGATATTGTCCAAAAACGGCATATTGGTTTTTACCCCTCGTATTCTAAATTCTGAAAGGGCTCTCAACATCTTTCGGCATGCCCCATCCAATGTCCTGCTATTTGCAGATACCTTTACTAACATAGAATCGAAGAAGGGGGAAATAGTTACCCCTTGATACACACTTCCTGCATCTAGTCTAATCCCAAATCCTGATGCGCTACGATAGGTAGTAATGGTTCCATAATCGGGTTTAAAGTCGTTTTCAGGATCTTCGGTAGTTATTCTGCATTGTAAAGCAAATCCAATAGTTTTTACACTATCCTGACTTTCTATTTTAATTTGCTGATCCGATAATTTATACCCTCCGGCAATAAATATCTGTGCTTTAATAAGATCTATTCCTGTAACTATTTCGGTTACCGTATGTTCTACTTGTACTCTGGGGTTTACTTCAATAAAATAAATACTACCATCATCATCGACCAAAAACTCTACGGTCCCTATATTGTTATATTCTACGGCTTTACATATTTTGATAGCATACGTGTAGAGATTTTGTTTTATATGTTCAGAAACGCCAAAAGAAGGGGCATATTCGATTACTTTTTGGTATCGTCGTTGTACAGAGCAATCCCTTTCAAAAAGATGTACCATGTTGCCATGATGATCTGCTACAATTTGTATTTCGATATGTTTTGGGTTCTCTACAAATTTTTCTAAAAATACGGTATCATCTCCAAAAGCATTAAGTGCTTCTCTGCGGGATTCTGGATATGCTTTTTCTAATTCTTCTACATTTCGGATAACCCGCATTCCTCGTCCCCCACCTCCCGATGCTGCTTTAAGCATTACCGGAAAACCAATACGTTTTGCTTCTTTTATAGCTATTTTAATATCTGTAAGATCTTCTTTATTGCTTTGGATAATTGGAACATTATTATCTATAGCTACTTTTTTTGCTGTGATTTTATCTCCCAAAGAACGAAGTACAGATACTTTGGGGCCTATAAAAATAATATTGTTGTCTAAGCATTTTTGCGCAAAGTCTGCATTTTCTGACAGAAATCCATACCCTGGATGAATAGCATCTACATCATTGTTTTTAGCTACTTTTATAATTGCATCTATGTTCAAATATGGTTTTAATGGTTCATGGTTATCCCCTATCTGGTATGCTTCATCGGCTTTATATCTATGTAATGAGTAACGGTCTTCATAAGTGTATACCCCTACTGTTTGTATTCCGATTTCTGTACAAGCTCTAAAAATACGGATTGCAATTTCTCCCCTATTAGCTACTAATACTTTTTTGATTTGCATGATGTAAATTATAAATTAAACTTTTTTTAGCGAACATTCGCTACGAAGATATCAATAACAAAAATGTCACGCAATAGCATTACAAAAATTGGTATAAATAAAACTATTCTGTGATATCCTTAACAATTATTAACAAAAATTAAAGCTACTCTTTATAAGATTTTCCATCTCATAATCGTTATTGGTCATAATAACCTAAAAAGAATTTTCAATTTTTTTTAAATAAAAGCCTATTATAATGAAAAAAAGAGTTTTTGCCTTTGCCTGTATGGTATGCTTGGTCTGTAGTTTTTTACTAAGCTGTAATAATGATGATAACGATACACAAACACCAATCACTGCTGTTACAACATCCAAACAGCATAAAGATGTTGCCTCTGCAAATAAAGAAATAATCTCTATCGTAGAAAATGTTTTTGGAACCGAATCGAGTGTTCGCAGCAAAACCAATTCTAAAATAAAAACCCCAAAATGTGCTACCATCACTTCTGAAATAACAGAGGATATAAAAACTGTGGTCATTGATTTTGGCGAGCGTTGTGAATTATCTAACGGTGTGGTTATTTCTGGTAGTATTCGTATGACTTTTAGCCTTAAACTGGATAACGAAAGTAAAATAGAAATAAAGTATACTCTGGACAAGGTTGTTTACAAGGATATTACTGTTAGTGGAAATGCAACTACCATATTTTCATTTCAAAATGATACCGGAAACACCAAATTTACAACGACTTCTGATTTCTCTTTTGTATGGAAAGATACCCTTACAGCAACCAGTAAAACCAACTTTACTACAGAGTCCTTTTCTGGCAGCACTAATCCCGACACCCCTGCCAGTCTGGTTTTTTATTCGTTAACTACTGGCAACAGCATAACAGAGTTTGGTAATGGTGATAAGTATAGTGTTGAAATTACTGTGCCTTTGCGAAACGAAAGTTCTTGCGAATATATTGTTAGCGGAGTTGTGGTTACCAAAGAAAACAGTGCTACTGTAACCCTAAATTATGGGGACGGTAAATGTGATAATATTGCTACACAAACAGATGCTGATGGTAATGAAACGACCATCGAATTATAATAAAACATTTTTTTGACTTAAACCGTTTCGGACATTTTTCTGAAACGGTTTTTTTTATTGTTCCTGTATTTTATTATAGTATGCTTTTTCTGTTATCTCTGACCACTTGGAAATCTTTTTTTGAAAACCAGAATAGCTCTCATATACTTCTTTAGATAAGGGATCGTCCCCTATCATTTCGTTTATGGCTTGTTTTGTGTATGCCCGAAGAACATCCAGGGTTTCTTTAGAAAACTCACGGATTTCAACTCCTTCTTCGTTTATCAATTTATCCAGATAAATTCCATTTTGTTTATCAAATTCTGCCAAAACCCATACTTGCGCCCTTTTGGAAGCTGCCTGTAATACTGCTTGCAAATGTGGTGGCAGGCCATCGTATAAATTTTTGTTTACAAAAAATTCTAATTGCGAGCCTGTTTCATGCCATCCTGGTGTGTAATAATATTTTGCTATTTTATGAAACCCCATTTTATAATCGTGATATGGGCCTATCCACTCTGTAGCATCAATAACACCTCTTTCCAGGCTTGTATATACCTCACTACCAGCTACCAAAACCGCTGCTCCTCCTGCTTTTTCCAACACTTTACCACCAATGCCCGGCAATCTCATTTTAAGTCCTTTAAAATCTTCGGCAGAGTTAATTTCCCGGTTAAACCATCCTCCCATTTGCACCCCTGTATTTCCTCCCATAAAAGGTACAAGATTAAATTTAGCGTATGTTTTTTTCCATAATTCATACCCGCCGCCAACTTCTAGCCAAGAGGTCATCTGCTGGCTATTCATACCAAATGGTACTGCTGCAAAAAATTGTGCTGCTGGCGTTTTTCCTGCCCAATAATATGCTGCTCCGCATCCCATTTCGATAGTTCCTTGTGACACAGCATCAAAAGCCTCTAATGGTGGCACCAATTCTCCTCCGCCATATACCTTTATTTTGATTTGCCCGTTAGATAGTTCTTCTACCCACTTTGAATATTTTTCTGCTACTTCTCCCACTACCGGAAAATTGGGAGGCCATGTAGTGGTCATTTTCCAATAAAATACTTTATCTGGCTTAGCTATATCATACGAATTAACGTTCATACTTGCAGGCGGCTCTCCCAAGCAGGATAAAAACAGTAATGCAATCATTACCATTGTAAATGTCTTTGTTATACTATATTGCAACTGTACTACTAGTTTCATACTACTATTTTTTTATTTTGAAATAAAAATAATCTCAGGAAAAAACACTACGATACCAACAATAAGTAACTGGATGATGATAAAGGGTATAATTCCTCTGTAAATCTGATTTGTCGTTACACTTTCCGGGGCTACTCCTTTAAGATAAAATAATGCAAACCCAAAGGGAGGAGTTAAAAAAGAAGTTTGCAAGTTTAACGCTATCAAAATTCCTATCCATAGCATATCCATTCCCAATGCATTAAAAACCGGGGTCACTACGGGAACTATAATGAAAATGATTTCAATAAAATCTATAAAAAAACCTGCTATAAAAATAACCACCATTACTAACAACAGGAATAATATTGGGGTTAGATCAGACGATAATATTAGTTCTTGCAAATAAGTATCCCCTCCCAATGTCCTGAATACTAATGTAAATGTAGTTGCACCCAGTAAGATAAAAAATACCATGACGGTTAGCTTAGTAGTTTCTTGTGCTACTTCTTTAAGAATTTTTAACGAAAACTTTTTTTGAATCCCTGTCAAAACCGTTGCTCCTATCGCTCCAATTGCAGAAGCCTCTGTAGGCGAAGCTATTCCTGTAAAAATTGAACCTAATACCAATACGATCAATAGTAGCGGCAAGAACAATACTTTCAGGATTTTTGCTATAAAATTGGTACCTCTAAATATTGCTATTTCTTCAGCAGGGATACTTGGGGCATGATCTTTATAGATATATGATTTTATTAAGATATAGCCTATATATAACCCTACCAGTAATAATCCCGGCAACATTGCTGCAGAAAACAAAGTTCCTACATCTACAGATGCCGCCCCTCTGGAAGAACTATTAATTGTATCTGCCAATAATACCAAAACAATAGATGGCGGGATAATTTGTCCTAATGTTCCTGCCGATGCTATAACACCTGTAGCCAGCTCTGTTTTATACCCTCTTTTGAGCATTGTGGGCAAACTTATTAATCCCATAGTCACCACTGTTGCCCCAACAATTCCTGTAGAGGCTGCCAGCAAGGCTCCTACAATAACCACAGAAATAGCTAAACCACCACGTACACGACCAAACATCATTGCCATTGTTTCTAACAGGCTTTGCGCTAGTCCGGATTTTTCTAACATAATCCCCATAAAGACAAACAAAGGAACCGCCATTAGCACATAATTATTTACTACCCCCATTATTCGGGAAGGAAGTAAGTAAAATGTAGACATCTGAAATTGTTCCGGAGCAAAAACAGAGACCCCAAAAGCAAAAGCTACAGAAATCCCCCCCAAGGTAAAAGCAACCGGATATCCTCTTAGAATGAGAACAAAAATAACAACAAACAATACTATTGCCAGATATCCCATTACTTATCGTTATTAACTATGATTTGAATGGATTTGAGTATATGAGCTACTCCCTGAAGCAAAAGAAAAACAAATCCTATAGTAACACAAAATTTAAGCACATATAATGCAGGTAATCCCCCCGGCTGAGCAGATGTTTCATTAATTAAAAAAGAAGACAACCCATAATACCAGGAAGAAACAATAACAACATAACACCAGGGTATCAATAAACATATACCCCCTAAAAGATCCACCCAAGCCTTTCCTTTTTTGGATAGTTTAGAATAAAAAACATCTACCCGAACATGCTTTTCGTGCTTAAATGTATACCCAGAAGCTAATAAAAATAACATCCCGAATAGATAAACCTCTATTTCTACCATCCAAACATTGGTAAATCGAAAAACATAACGAATAACAACATCCAGACCAATAATTATGGCTAGCACTACTGAGATCCAGCTAACTAATGAGCCTACTTTTTCACCTACCCAATCTAAGAAATTAATAATCTTGTACATCTGCTAATTTATATTGCTAATCAAAGTTGAAGATACTAAAATTATGCACATTTAAAACAGAATGACACATAGTAATACTAATCACATTATCTTTTAAATTTCTTTTTAAATTTTCTTTAGAGATTCGTAATAAAAATGATTTTTAAAACTCTCCTGAGTAAAATATGTTCCTGGTGTTTTATCTGTGAAAAACTTAAATTCTTTTATAAAATGGCTTTGATCAAAATACCCATTATCCAATACTACATCTAAATAATAAGCAGGCTTATTAAGAAGTATTTTTTTTATGGTATTCTGAAATCTTGTTATTCTCTGAAACTCTTTAGCTGTTATCCCAAATTGGAATTTAAAATTTCTTTCCAACTGGCGAGTGCTTATATTTACTTTTTTAGATAATTCGTTTATAGTATTATTATCAAAATTGTAATACAAGTCTTCTATAACCCTATCCCATTTATCATTTTTTTCTTGATGATAAATCGTAAAAGAGTCCATTAAAAAAATTTCTATTTCTTTAATTTTATCTTTAATTTCAAGAGCATTATTAAGTTTATAAAGTATTTTTTTTCCTCTATCCCCCCAGATATCTTGTATCGACAAGTAACTATTGTTCAATTCTGAAAAAGGTATTGAAGTAAAATGCCGAAATGCCCCGCTTTTAAATCTTACAGACATAAGTGCTACTTTATCAAGCTTATCAAAATAAGAAATTGTTCGTGGACAAACGATATGGCCCTTTTCTAATTTTTGACCATTAACCGATAAAGGAGTATCTATATAAAATAATATCTCCAGGCCTGTACCCGGTAAAATGGGTGAAAGCTCAAAACCAACACTATCAGATCGTTCAAAAGTATAAAATCGATCTATATATTTTGAAAGAAACAAATTAGGATGGTATGTCTTCTTTTTAATCATTAAAAAGTTTCTATAACTGGTTCCTTTGTCAAAAACGGCATCACTAAGTTCAAAAAATCTTTAAAATGTTTGGATGCATTATGATTTTCAACTGCTTTTTGATTTTGATACTCTTCATAAATAAAAAACTCACCATCCTTATAAGTATCTCTCAATAACTTATACTTCAAACATCCTGTTTCTTCATTACTTTTTTTAACCATATTTTTTGCATGGTTTAAGAAAATTTCCACCTTATTTTCTTGTATACATAATTGAACAAAAACAACTTTTTTCATAAATCTAATTTTTAGATTGCAAATATGAAAACCCAGATTATCATTTGATTGTAAAAACCCGACATTGTTGTTTAATTTTACAGATCATATAAAAGTTGATTTTACCAAATAACCTACCTTATAAAAACCAATTCATCAGGCTTGGTAGTATATTCTTCACTAAAGCCATACCCTTCGTAATTAAACCCTTTTAAATCTTCCAGGGTTTCTGCACCTGTGTCGATAATATAACGAACCATCATACCTCTTGCTTTTTTAGCAAAAAAGCTAATCATTTTAAGTTTATCCCCTTTCCAATCTTTAAACTGAGGAGTAATTACAGGTACTTTTAATGTTTTTTTATCTACTGCGCTAAAATATTCGTTGCTTGCAAGGTTTACGAATAATTCTCCTTCTTCTAACTCTTCATTTAAGTGCTTAGTGATTGTTTCTTTCCAGAACTCATACAAGTTATTTTTTCTTCCCACTTTTAGCTTCGTTCCCATTTCCAAACGATAAGGTTGCATAAGGTCTAATGGTTTTAAGACACCATATAATCCAGAAAGTATTCTCAATTTATCCTGTAATACACCTAGTTTATCTTCAGGAAGCGTATACACATCTAATCCTGTATACACATCCCCGTTAAAAGCATATACTGCTTGTCTGGCATTATTGATTGTAAAAGGAAGGTTCCAGTCCTGATTACGTTGCCAATTGAGCTGCGCCAATTTATCGCTTATACTCATTAGTTCTGAAATATTTTTTGGAGATTTTTTCTTAAGAACTTCATTCAGTTTTTCTGCTTCTGCAATAAAACATGGTGTTGTATATTGTTTTGCAGGTACTGTAGTTTCAAAATCCAGAGATTTGGCAGGAGATATTACAATTTTCATTTAGACGAGATTTATGTTTCCCAAAAATACAATTGTCTGGGGATATTAAAAATCCAGTAAAGTATTAATTATCTATTTAAGTATTGTTTTCTTCTATTTGTATTTTTAAAAATCTTTTTTGTAAGCAGTTACCAATGTATTTAAACAACTAATCTTATTACTTTATCCCAATAATACCTTAATATTTTTTTGGCTTTAAACCTGCACTAACAAATTATTTTTTTATCTGTTTTTTGTTAAAAAACACAACTGTTATCCTGCTTCGGTTTAGCCATGCACAAGTACTATGCTTGATCCCTGATCTGATTTGGCGCAAGTTTTTTGCCTTGGGTACTTAAAAAACAAAATCAATTTCCACATATACAAACTCAAAGTCAAAAAAAATATAAAATACTGATATACAGAATATAAAATTACAAAAAAAACAAAAAAAACTTTTTAAAAAAGAAATTTCTAACTACCTTTAGTTATAATAACGTTATTACAATAAAGATAGAAATTTCTATTTTTCGTTATAAAAGTTTATTAGAGAATGTCAAAAAAACAACTTCTGGTTATCATACTGAGCTTGTAGAAAATTAACATTTCAACTTTTAAAGATACTCTCACTTATTTGGTCGCACACAAATTTTCTTACCAAAAAGCTCTCTTTTAAAAATTTTAAATAGTCTTATAATTTAATCTTTGATACTATGTTACGACCCTATATTGTTTTTATTGTCCTTTCTTTTTCATCTCTTATTTTTCTTAGTTCTTGTGAGAAAGAAGATTTTGATTCTATCAAAAAACAAGAAACTAAAGAATTACTTCTTACAGAAACCCATCAAGATACCACGTACACAGATGCTGAGTTATTAAAAGTATTAAAAGAAGAAACGGAGTTTTTAAAACTAGAGCAAAAGGGAAACGTTGCAGATATCTCGGGGATGGATATTGTTAAAGAAAATCCAAAAAAAATCTATGTACATTACCTGCCTTGGTTTCAAAATAAAGATTTTGATGGATATTGGGGGCAACACTGGACGATGAGCAATCAAAACCCGGATATCCAAATGCCAAATGGAAATTTGCAAATTGCTTCATATTACTATCCCCTTATTGGTCCTTACTCGTCATCTGACCCTGATTTACACGAGTATCATTTTTTGATGATGAAATTATCTGGTATTGATGGGATTATTTTTGATTGGTATGGCAGCAGGGATTTGCATGATTACGGACTAATTAAAAAATCAACAGAAACTTTTATAGATACCCTCGAAGATTTAGGGCTCACTTTTTCGATCATGTATGAGGACCGGGTTACGTTGCAGGCTACCGAAGATTCTTTAAGTACCGATCTTATTAATGTTGCCCAAGAGGATTTAACATACATTAATTCTACCTATTTTTCCAGCCCGGAATACATGGAATATAACAATAAAAAGATGTTGTTTGTATTTGGCCCCAATTACTTAAAAACAGAATTAGAGTGGAATCAGGTATTTGATATTCTGCCTCCTGAAAATCGTCCGGATTTTTTAACGCTATGGGCTGCAAAAGACCGGGTTGGGGTTAATGCATCCGGAGAGTTTTTGTGGATAGACAAAGATCATCTACTTGCGCATCAGTACTATTATGAAACTTATCAGACTCTTAACAAAATAACAGTAGGATCGTCTTACCCGGGGTTTAAAAGTTTTTATACAGAAGGGGGATGGTCTACCGGTGCCAATGATTGGGTTATTGACACCAATGCCGGGCATACTTTTGTAGAAACCCTTAACTATACCCACCACGAGCTCTCTGATTTTATTCAAATTATAACCTGGAATGATTTTGGAGAAGGTACTATGATTGAACCTACTCAGGAATTTGGCTTTACTTTTTTACAAATCCTTCAAGAGTATACCGGAGTCCCTTTTAGTGTTTATGATTTGCAAATAGCGTTGGATTTGTATAACACAAGAAAAGATTACAAAAATAATATAGAAGCCCAAAAATTTTTGAATCGAACTTATAAGTATATAAAAAATCTGGATTTACAACGTGCAGATAAAATACTAAAAGCGGTTAGAAGGTTTTATTAACACAAAAAAAGCCCATCATTTGATGGGCTTGTGTTTTAAAAAAGTCAAAATGTATATTATAATACTTTCACGTTTACCGCGTTCATTCCTTTTTTACCTTCTTTAAGGTCAAACTCTACTTCGTCACCTTCACGCACTTCGTCGATTAAACCTGAAATGTGTACAAAATGATCTTTGTTTGATCCTTCTTCTGTGATGAATCCAAATCCTTTGGAGTCATTAAAAAATTTTACTGTTCCTTTGCTCATTATAAAATATTAAAATGCTAAAATACTATTATTTCGTCATTTATTTATATTTATTTCAAAATAAAGTTTTTAATAACCTTTATTTAATACTTCACAAACGCTTTAGTAACAATCAAATGAATACCTATTTACCAGATATCTACTCTTCCGGCAATTGGTTTTTGGCATAATTTCTCCATCGCTCAACGCACTGCTCTATATCTTCTGGTACTGGTGTTTCAAAATACATTTGTTTTTTGGTTACCGGGTGTTCAAAGCCAAGGGTTTTTGCATGTAACGCCTGTCTTGGCAATATTTTAAAACAATTTTCTACAAACTGCTTATACTTGGTAAAAGTTGTTCCTTTTAAAATTTTTTCGCCTCCATACCGCTCATCATTAAACAAAGTATGGCCAATATGTTTCATGTGCACCCGTATTTGGTGAGTTCTTCCTGTTTCTAATCTACAGGAAACCAATGTTACATATCCTAATCTTTCTATAACCTTATAATGCGTAACCGCAGGTTTTCCTTTATATGCATCATCCCCTTCAAAAACAGTGTTTTGCAATCTGTTTTTAGGATGCCGGCCTATATTTCCTTCAATAACGCCTTCTTCTTCCTCGATATTTCCCCACACAATAGCTACATATTCCCGTTGGCTGGTTTTATCAAAAAACTGTTTTGCCAAGTGTGTCATTGCTTCTTCTGTCTTAGCGATCACCAATAACCCGCTTGTATCTTTATCTATACGATGTACCAATCCGGGGCGGTTACTACTATTGTTGGGCAAATTATCAAAATGATAAATCAATGCATTAATCAAAGTACCAGAATAATTACCGTGCCCCGGATGAACTACCATACCTGCGGGCTTATTGACCACAAGTAGCACCTCATCTTCATATACGATATCCAGAGGAATATTTTCTGGGGTCAATAAATTCTCATAAGGAGGGTGGGCAAACAACACCCGTACCACATCCTTTGGTTTTACTTTATAATTTGATTTTACAGCAATGTCATTTACAAACACACTGCCATCTTTGGCTGCTTGCTGTATTTTATTTCTGGTCGCATTTTCAACAAAATTCATTAAAAATTTATCGACCCGTAACGGGATCTGTCCTGCACCGGCCACAAAACGATAATGCTCATAAAGATCATCATTAGTATCCAGGTCCTCTATATCTGTATTATCTTTCAAAATCAATTAGACAGGTTTATTGTTCCTTCTTGTCCGTCTCCCAAAACCAAATCAATAGTCGAAGTTTTCATTAATTTAGTTCCCGGTTGTAATCGTTTGCCTTTGTGCCTCAATTCCAACACCATATCTTTAGCAATATTGGGTTGATAGGTAATCGCACCTATCTTAAACCCCAACGCTATTAATTTTGGTTCTGCTTGCCTTTTTGTTTTTTGTACTACATCGGGAACTTCTATCTTGCGGTATCCGGATGGATTTAGTGTTACATAAATTTTACGGTTTTCTTTGACCTCGCTACCTGCTACCGGATTTTGTTCTATTACAGAATATCTGGGATAATTGGGGTCAAAATTTGCAGAATCCTGCACTTCGTATCGTAATTCTTTTTCTTTAAGCACTTTATCTACCTCATCTAATGTCTTTTTGCTTAAACTGGGCACTACAATTCGTTGATTATGGTTTGTTGTGCTATCCAACCATTCTAGTGTTACATAAGATAATATAGCAATCATTGCAACTGCTATAACCAACTGAATCAAGAATAATTTGCTATAAACAAACTTGAAAAGGTTTTTGAAAAAATTCATAAATACATTTATAATTTGGACAAATATATAAAAACGGAAAGTTTTAATCTTTTCTTATGAGATAAATGATATTTTTGTTTTTAAAAAAAATACTCCATGAAAAAAAACATAGCTATTTTGATGGGAGGATACTCCAGCGAATTTGATATCTCGATCCAAAGTGGAAATGTAATATACAAAAATCTGGACAGAGATATATACACCCCTTATAAAATACACATTACCAGTAATGGCTGGTATTATATAGATGATAAAAATCAAAAATATCCTGTTGATAAAAATGATTTTTCTGTTACTATAGATAAAATCAAAATTAATTTTGATGCTGCTTTTAACACCGTTCATGGCACACCCGGCGAAGATGGATTGTTACAAGCATATCTAGAACTTATAGAAATACCACAAACCTCTTGTGATTTTTATCAAGCAGCACTTACTTTTAACAAACGAGATTGCATAAGCACTTTAAAACCTTATGGAATACCTACCGCTACCAATTACTTTTTGAACAAAGGAGATACAATAGATACCAAAGCTATTATAGATAAAGTAGGTTTGCCTTGTTTTGTAAAAGCAAATAAAGCGGGTAGCAGCTATGGCGTATCCAAAGTTAAAACCGAAGAAGAGCTTTTTCCTGCAATTGAAGTTGCATATAAGGAAGATGATGAAATTATAATTGAATCTTTTTTGAGTGGCACAGAGGTTTCTGTTGGGGTTATTCAATATAACGGCAAGGATTTGGTTTTGCCTATTACAGAAATTGTTAGCCAAAATGAATTTTTTGATTATGAAGCTAAATATCTTGGTAAATCTGAAGAAATAACACCTGCCCGACTGTCTGATTACGACACCAAAAAAGTTAAGGATCTTGCACTAAGAGTATATCAAATTTTAAAAATGAAAGGGTTTTCGAGAAGCGAATATATATTTCATAATGGAGAACCTCATTTTGTAGAAATGAACACCAATCCCGGATTAAGTGAAGCCAGTATTTTGCCTCAACAAGCAAATAAAGCCGGAATTAGTTTAAAGCAACTATTTTCGAATGCTATTGAAGCTTGTATGCGTCCTTAATTTATTGACTATATCCTGAGAATACCGGAAAATAAGCCCGAAGTGTATAGAAACATCTTCGGAGTGTTGAGAAACATCCTTGGAGTGTTGAGAAATATTCCCGAAAAGCAGAAGAATATACCCCAAAACACAAGGAGAACATATTAGATTCATAAATTCATTTATATTTGTAATACACATACATAAATCTACAACTACCTATGAGAAGAGCTGTTTTTCCGGGATCATTTGACCCCATCACCCTGGGACATTACGACATTATAGAAAGAGGACTTACGTTATTTGATGAGGTTATTCTTGCTATTGGAGTAAATTCGGAAAAAAAATATATGTTTTCTCTGGAAGAAAGAAAGCAATTTATGGAGGAAGCTTTTAAAAATGAACCAAAAATAAAAGTGATGACCTATAAGGGCTTAACGATTGATTTTTGTAAAAAACAAAATGCCGATTTTATTCTAAGAGGGCTCCGAAATCCGGGGGATTTTGAATTTGAAAAAGCTATAGCACATACCAATAGAAAAATGTCACATATCGAAACGGTCTTCTTGTTAACATCTTCCGGAAAAAGTTATATTTCTTCTTCTATTGTTCGAGATGTGATTCGCAATGGCGGAGATGTATCTGACTTGGTTCCTGATACTGTTAAAATAAAATAGAATATTGCCAAAAAACAGATAATGCTCCTTGTTTGGTTGTAAAAAATTATAACAACCTTATCAATTTTAAACTTGTTGAATATAATAACCCACAATAAAATACCAACCCCTTATTATCCTTGATATCCATCCTGCATAAGATTTCCTACTACATAAAGCGGGTTTAATATCATTTTGGCTTTGAAATAATACAAAAAGAAACAAAATGATGATTTTTTCTATGGTTACGATTTTATTTTATGGCAGAATAAAAGAAAAAACCATCATTTTGCTTTATAGTAAATTCAAACTACGCCAGGTATCCAAAAAAAACAGTAAACTAACCCACCTAACAAGATTGTCTGATAATTAATTTTGCCGGAAGGATAATCTCCCTGATATTATATGCCTTTTGTTCCTTTTGCATTCTGATCTCTTCTAACAATATTTTTACAGCAACTTCCCCCATCATAGCAGAAGGTTGTTCTACCGTAGATAATGCAGGGCATATCATAGAGGACGTGGTCCAGTTACTAAAACCAAAAACCGCTATATCTTCGGGGATTTTTATAGAATGTTTCTGCAAAAAGTTTATTGCGCCAATAGCAATCAGGTCGGTGACAGTAAATATTGCATCTACATCGGGATGTTCTGCCAGTAATTTTTGAGTAAAACTGTAACCATCCTCATAGTCTGAATTAGTATTAGAAACATATATTAATGACGGATCATACAAAATACCATGATCAATCAGTGCTTTTTTATACCCTTCAAAACGATCCTTAGAGACTTTTGGATTAAGGTCCCCCCTAAAATGAGCTATTTTTTTATGCCCTTTAGATATTAAAAACGAAACAGCTTCATAAGCAGCTTGTTTATCGTTTACACTAACTTTTGAACAGTCTATAGAAGGCTCTATTTTATCAAATAATACCAGAGGGATTTTTTTGCTCAATATTTTTTTTAAATGTGTAAAGTCTTTGGTTTCATTGGACAGAGAAATTAAGATCCCGTCTACTTTTTTGTCCAGCAACAGGTTTACCATTTTTTTTTCAGCAGAAGATTTCTCGTTAGATTGGAGAGCAATAACCAAATAGCCATTTTTTTCGGCTTTTTCGATAATCCTGTTAAGAACTCTTGCAAAAAAGCAATGAACCACCGTTGGCAAAATAACCCCAATAGTATAAGTTCGGCTATTTTTTAAATTAATGGCCAATTGGTTTGGGGTATAGTGTAATTTACGCGCAATGTGCTGTACTTTTTCTTTTGTCTTTTTACTAACATCTAAATGCTCATTTTGACTTAGTGCTTTGGAAACTGTGGTTATCGAAAATCCTGCTTCTTTGGCTATATCTTTAAGGGTAGTAGTTTTCATATATAAGGTTTTAAGATTATTAATTCAAAAAAAATACGATGCCTGTACTGTTTTTCTTTAAAATAAAAACAGTACCCGTATAGAGTATTATGGTATGTGAAGAATTTTATTTTCTATGTGCCGCAAACGTTTGCGATAAGAAAACAGACAATGTATTAATAAACTAGTAACCGAGGTAAAGATATTCAATGTCTAATTTTGATTATCATAAAAAAAATACTTTACACATTTTTTAACTTAAAACCTTATTTAATAATGAAAACTAAATCAAAAATTTTATTTTTTTTAACGCTGCTACTGTTAAGTATCCCGACGGGATATGGCCAACAGGACATTAACAAAGTAATTGAAAAGTTTAAAAACTATAATGCAAATCGAACCAAGTTTATAGTTTCTTCTCACAGGGGGTTTTGGCATGAAGCAGCAGAAAACTCTAAATTAGCTTATGACAAAGCTATCGAGATAGGAACCGATATGGTAGAAATTGATGTAAGATTAACTTCAGACAAAATCCCTGTTGTTTTTCATGATGGATGTCTTAACAGGGTTACTAATAAAAAAGGGGTAATATCTTCTTATACCTGGGCAGAGTTACAAGGCACCAAACTTAAAAACTATCAGGGCTTTTTAACCAATCAGGAACTACTATCGCTAGAACAAGCTTTTGTTCATTTAAAAAATAAAGCCCTGATTAATTTGGATATTAAAGGAAAAGGAAAAGAATATGAATTTATTCTTAAGGAAGCCATCCGATTAGCCAAAAAACACCAGATATTAAGGCAACTTGTTGTTAAAGGACCGTTACAACTGGAAGAGTTAGAAAAAATATTAACAGATGCTGGAACCAGTTTACAGGATATTTTTTATACCCCTGTAGTGCATGAAAATGCAACAGAGAAATATTTTACAGACTACCTAAACAACACTAATATATATGGGATGGAACTTATATTTAAACAACAAAGTTCACCGATGCTTAAGCCAGGTGGTTTTGTAGAAAGAGCCAGAAATAATAATAAATGGGTAGGTACTTATTCATTTTGGCCAGAATCGACCAAAGGAGTAGAAGCAGAAGTTATTGTAAAACAAACAAATCCTAATAATCCACCAGAGCGAATTACAGTATCCTGTGATGATGTTCCTGTATACTGGAGTTATGATTACAAAAATAGTGGAAACCTTAATGATTTTTTTGATGATGCCCGCGGAAATTGGGAGTTCCTTTCTACAAATAATGCCAATTATGTAATTACAGATCGTCCCCAGGCATTAATTTCATATTTTAAATCTATTGGCAAAGCACAATAAAACCTCAATTTATTATAAATTTTTAGAAATCATGAAAATAGTATATATATATCTAGCCTTGTTATTAACCTTCTTAACAGGGTTGCCACTCACCGCACAACAAACACCAACATTGGTGCGAGAATATCTGTTTAACGATAATTTAAATGAAAACATTAAAAACAAAAACGCAATAGCCAAATCTACGATTGCATTTGTCGAAGACCGTTTTGGTAATCCTACCGGGGCTTTATCTTTTACAGGAAATGATAAAAAATATGTCGAAACCCCAAAATTTATCGATCACGATATCAAAAACGGATATGCAATCACTTTTTGGGTGTATATCGACAAACCAATCTCTCCTTGCAACCTTAACACTCCAGAACCTTCATGTATTCAGGAAATGTTTTTTGCAAAGCAGTCTGTTAGTCAATCTCATGAAATTCGCCATTTAGGTATGCGAAGAAACGGGGATCGACTGTCTGTTTTCAGAAAACCAAAAAGCAATACCCTTACTAGTTTTGAACTTTGGTTTTGGGATCCTGTAAAATTTACCTCTAAAGGATGGTATTTTGTGGCATTGTCATACGAAAAAAATGCCATGGAAGTATCTATAGGCAGCCCGGAAGGAAAATTATCCAGTCGTCGCAATTATTTTGCCCCAAACGAAGTTCCTGAATCTGCAATATGGGGAATAGGAGCTATAAGCGGAAATACGGTAGATCGCATTGATGATTTTAAAGTATACAGCGGTCCTTTATCTATCGAAGATGTACAAAAAAACCATGAAAACGAACAAGGATTTAGTACCAGAAAAAATTATGTCATCAAAGCATTACACTCTGGAAAAGTACTTACTGTAGACGGATTTGGAATAAACCCTATAGTACAAAAATCATATAACGAAGCCCTTATTGACAATCAATTTTGGTCCCTTATAGAAGATAAACCAACTTCTGCCAATAACAATACTTTTTACTTACAATCCTTGCCCGGCTTTTATTTAAGTAAATTAGGTACAGGTACTGAAACAACTACAGCTAATCCAAATGAACGTCGTTTATTTAAAATAGTATCTGACAGAAAAAACAACAAACAATATTATATTATTAAAGATGTAAAAACTAGCTTGGTTTTGACTGTAGATAAAAACAGTACAAACGATGGGGCAAAGATAACTCTTGAAGAATATAAAGACACAGACAATCAAAGATTTACCTTTGAAGAAAGAATAAAAATTGCTCCGGAAATACCTGTGTTTACCGATGGAAATTACTATTTTGGAGTTTATAATAAATTTCATACCGGAATCACTATTACCAGCTCGGATCTTAAAACAAATAACAACCCTAATTTTATCGATCCCAAGGAAAAAAATCAATGGAATTTAAAATATACTGGTAATGGCAACTACAGAATTAGTATAAACGGGCAATATTTAACCGCTACAAATCCTTCTAATCCTGACTTTCCTTTTGGGGAGATTAAATTAAACAATAATCCTGTAAATGCAGAATGGAAACTTAAGTATGGTAGTTCGACAAAAAATATAGGACTAACAAATAGCTATTACTTATATAATACCACTACTGGTTATATGATAGGGGCAGGAAGTGGTTTATCTTCTTTACAGATGAAAACCCCTAAATCTGATAGTTCTCAAATAGAAGCAAATACCTCTTTTTATTTTCTTCCTGTAGAAAACATAAATACAGCTCCATCAGATCCTGATGCCATTCATAGAGGAGTATATATTAAAAGTTTTTCTAGTAATACAGAGAATAAAAGAATGGTAGTATCTAAAAATCGTATGAATGCTTCTTATGAAAAAATAGATGTAACAGACAACCGATCAAAATGGTTACTAAACCGTGAATTAAAGAACAATGGGGTTTATGAATATACTATTGCCGGAATGGGATATCTGAACTCACAATTTTTTCTTAGCCATAAAAAAAACGATATTAGCAGTACCGGATTCAAAACCCAAAAAACATTTTATACCATTATAAAGATAGGTACTTTAATTAATCCTCAAAACGAAAAAGTAGACACCTATCTTATAAGGGATAATGCTACAAACCAATTTCTATCACTGCCACTAAAAGATAATAACATAAAGTTTACACCAAATAATGATTTAAAATCCTATGAGCATGGGTTCTATTTTGAAGAAGTACAAGAATCCTTACAATATTGCAGAACAGTAACGATTACAGAGTTTTCTCCAGGAAGCTGTATGTACAATGCAGAAACACACATGGATCCAACTTTAATTATTAATGCTCCTTCTAATGAATCCCATTTTTTATACAATGGAGAATGGGATAACTATACAACTAGTGATCCTAAAAGTTGGGCTCTTTTAGAAGCTTCAGTAAATTGTGACCTATCTAATAGCTTTACCATTAAAACCAATGACTTTTTAGACTCTACTGTACTTGGTGTCCAAACCTTTGAAAAAAATAGTAATGGTTGTAAAAGAGCAGTAAAAGATGTAGATCATTGTAATGTTCATATACCCAGGTTTGATTTCAATTTAAAAATGGGTTCTGTTAATATTCTAGAACTTGGAGAGACAAGATACAGGTACCAGGTCACCAATTGTAGTGAAACTATTCCACCAGCACAATCAATAACCAAAAAAGCTGTAGAAGAACCTAAAAATATAGCTGTTATCGATACAGAAAAAGTTATACTATCTCCAAACCCTACAGATAATATAGTAAATATAAGCTGGGGAGGTTTTAATGGTTTCCATTCGGTGTACATTAGTTCTCTGCAAGGCAAAGTAATGAAAAAAATTAAGTTGAGCATCAAAAACCAAGAAGGTATACAGGTAGATGTACAAGACATTCCTAAAGGCATGTACCTCGTAAAGATTTATGGCAGTGCTAAAACGGTAACCAAAAAACTTATTATTAAATAAGTACCATACAATTACAGATAGTTTATAAATTTTAAAAAGAGGGTGCCTGAAAAATCAAACACCCTCTTTTTTCTATCCTAAAAATGCTGTAATCAAAAATATTTCTTTTTCGACCATAGCAAAAATAATTTGATCCTATCTACAGTAATTTCGTTTAAGGATAATATAGCTCAATAAGACCTTTGTAAAAAAAAACGCTTAACAAGCAAAACGTTCTATTTCTTTTATACAAAAGTTCTAGGCTTTTTGTTTAAAAAAGATAAATAATATTTGTGATATTTTTTCTTTAAGCTCTTTTCGTATGATAGAAAAAGCTTTGGTAATATGTCCTTCTACAGATTTGATAGAAATACTTAAATATTCGGCAATTTCTATATTAGTAAGTCCTTCTTTCCTGCTTAATAAAAAAACCTGTTTACATTTAGCCGGCAATTTTTCTATCTCTTTATTAACCAATTCTATTTTGTTTGTCAAAAAGCTCTCTTCTGTATTTTCAATAACCTCCTGTAAGGCTTCGGCATACGTTTTTTCCAGAATTGAGACCGATTGGTTTTTATGATATTGATTTATAAACTCGTTATATGCCGTTTTATATAAAAAACTTTGTATAGGAAAGTTAGATTTGAGCTTTTCCCGAAACGTCCAGGTTTTTACAAAAACATTTTGCACAATATCCTGAGCCATATCCCGATCATTGGTAAGGCTCATTGCGTATACAAACAATTTTTCATGATATGTGTTTATCAAAAAAGCATAGGCTTTTTCATTGCCTTTAATAAGGTTGTCTATCAATACAGTATTATCCGAAAAAAAAGTTTTCATTAATAAGGTAAGGTGTTAAAGATGTATTAATAAAATCATTTAAAATACTTCAATACCAAAATGCTAATTTGAGCATAAAAATGATAAAAACAGAAAATATAATAAAAAAAAAAAAACAGAAAACCAAGGGTGTTTAAAAACAGCTTTGTAATAGTAATATAATAAAGGTATCTATGATTTCGTCTGCAATTGAAAATAGTATTATTAAATATATATCCAGATCAGCCACTATAGAAGAGTTGGATATGTTATCCGAATGGATAAAAGTACCATCTAACCGGCAGATTTTTAAAGAGTATGTAAAAACACACTATATAATAACATATAGTATAAATGATGCTAATCCGGATAAAATAGTAGAGCATTTAATTAAAGAAATAAAAAAACAAAAAAAGATTTCTCATTATCGCAAGCTAAAATCATATTATAAATATGCAGCCATACTCATCCTGCTTTTGGGAACAGGATATTTGTCCCATCAGATTTTAATCAAAACCAAACCTGATACAGTACTCGCTTCTAAAGAGAACAACATTACCCTGCAATTAAGCGATGGCACCATCAAAATTATCTCTGAAACAGGCAATACCAAAATCATAGATTCTACCGGAAATGTTGTAGGAGAACAAAAAGGCTCAAAATTAACATATACCAATCAAGTTTCATCTACAAAACTGCATTACAATACAGTAACAGTACCGTACGGAAAACGTTTCAGCATTGTATTATCTGATCAAACACAGGTATTCCTTAATTCTGGTAGCTCTATCAAATATCCCGTAACATTTGTTAAAGATAAAAACAGAAAGGTCTTTTTGGACGGGGAAGCTTTTTTTGAGGTAACCGAAGATAAAACACATCCTTTTATTGTAAGCGCCAATGAGCTTAATGTAAAAGTGTTGGGGACAAAATTTAATGTTATAAATTATCCCGAAGATGACCATACAGAAGTAATATTAGTTGACGGGTCTGTTAATTTAAACACCCAAGAACAGTATTTGGAAGGTAAAAAAGGAATGACTTTAAAACCCGGATACAAAGGAAACTTTGATAAGTCCGAAAAAACGATTTCTGATCATAAAGTAAACACCAAAATTTATACTTCCTGGATAACAGGAAATATCATATTCAGAAATGCTCCGTTTGAAAATATTATAAAAAAACTAGAACGCCATTATAACGTAACCATCATCAACAATAATAAAAAACTGGATCACGAAACCTTTAATGCAAATATAAAAGTAGATGAAGAAAGTATAGAAGATGTTTTATACTACTTCAATAAAGTATATCAAATAAATTATAACATAGTAAGTGATAAAATTGTAATTAACTAATAACTGAAACGCCTATGAGATAATAAAACAATCTACAACCCCAAAAAAAGCTCACAAGGTATACTGCCAAAAATCAATCTTTTTTTGAAATAAGCCTTGAGGGATAAAAACCCTGAGTGAGGAATTAACAAATGCTAAGTTTAAAAAATAAAAAATCGGAAAATGGTGACGCATTTTCCGATTATGCTAAGTGATTAAAAAACTAGATAACCACTAATTAAACATCTAAAAGTATGAAAAAAATAGTAAACCCCTGGTGCATTTCACTATGGAAGTTAAAAATTGATTTAAGAATGAAACTATCTCTGTTCTTTTTCTTTTTCATTATGCTTACTATGCATGCAAATTCTACATATTCTCAAAAAACAAAAGTTTCTCTTGACATGGATAACGCAACCATTTCAGAAATCATTGATGAAATAGAGGCAAATACCGAATTTAAGTTTCTTTTTAATACAAAAGCAGTAGACTTAAATCGTAGAATTTCCTTAAAAATAAAAAAAGAGCATATTGATGAAGTATTAAAAAAGATTTTTTTGAACACCAAAACTTCTTTTGAAATAAAAGACCGCAAAATTTTATTAAAAGTTGCACAGCCCAACGAAAAAAGAACCTTGAAGCAATCTGCAAATACAGATCCGGTTCAACAACTGGTAAGTGGTAAAATAACAGACAAAGAAGGAAGACCTTTACTGGGAGCTTCTATAGTAATCGAAGGTTCGTCTATAGGAACCACAACCGATTTTGACGGATATTACACTCTTAATATTACAGATGACACAGCCGTATTGGTGGTGTCTTATCTTGGGTTTGTTACCAAAAGAGTTCCTGTTAACGGACAAGACCTCATTGATGTTGAATTAACAGAGGACACATCTGTCTTAGAAGATGTAATTGTAGTAGGATATGGTTCTCAATCTAAAGCCAGAGTAACAGGATCTATAACTTCTCTTAAAGCCGAAGAGATCCAGAATGTTCCTGTTGGAGGATTTGATGAAACTATTGCTGGTCAGGCTTCCGGAGTTCAGATTACCGAAGGATCCGGAGCGCCTGGTAAAAACACTCAAATAAATATAAGAGGTGTAGGGTCTTTAACCGCCGGGACTAACCCTTTAATAGTAGTAGATGGTTTTCCTTTGACAGAAGGAAGCTCTCTAAGTTCTATAAACCCAAATGATATTGAATCTATAGATATCCTAAAAGATGCTGCTTCGGCAGCTATATATGGATCCAGAGGTGCTAGTGGGGTTATCATGGTATCTACAAAAAAAGGGAAACCAAACGACGGTGTTAAAATAAACCTGGATGTCTATACCGGATTTCAAAAACCAAGTTTAGAAGTCGATGTATTAGGTGCTTATGACTATGCCCAGCTTATTAAAGAAGCAAGAGACAGAGCCTATGTTAATTTAAACCCTACAGTAAACCTTGCTACGGACAACAACAGTATCAGAACCTCCAGATATCCATCTAACAGAAGAATCTTAATCCCGGAATATCTAACCCCTTACTTAAACAAAGAATCTGGATTGACAGATACAAATTGGTTGGATGAAATTTTTAGAACAGCCCCTATAAGCAGTTATAACTTATCTGTAAGTGGCGGTAGTGAAAAAACCAGCTATTTTGTTTCTGGAAGTTATTTTGATCAACAAGGAATCATCTTGGGGTCAGACTACGAAAGAATGTCTGCAAGATTTAATATTGAATCTAAATTAAATGACAGAGTCAAATTTGGAGTTAACCTTTCCCCTACTTATGCTACTACAAATAAAATTATTGAAGACTGGGCAGACGGGCCTCTTCAGCAAGCTATAATTTCTTATCCTTTTTTTGCCCCATATAATGCTGATGGAAGTTATAATATAAGTGGCCAGATTAGAGCAAACACCCTCTCTGATGCATCTTTGGCAGAAAACCCTGTTGCTATTGCCAAAGAAATTACCAATAGAGATAATGAGTTTCGACTTTATGGAAACACTTTTTTAGAACTGGAATTACTTTCTGACCTAAAATTTAAAACACTTTTGGGAGGGGATTATACCAGTTTTAACAATACCTATTTCAGACCTTCTTTTATAGGAGCATACAGAGATGAAGCCCCTTCGGTAACCAGAGGCAGCGAAGCTTCATTAGTAAACAAAAACTGGTTGGTTGAAACGACTTTAAGCTATGATAAATCATTTAACGATCACAATCTAAAACTATTGGCAGGATATTCTTTTCAAAAAGAAAAAACATCGTTAACAACCACAACAGGAAGTGATTTCCCTAATGACCTTATTACCAATATAGAAGGAGCTAATTCAACTTCGGCAACCAAAAAAATTGACGAATGGGCATTATTATCTTATTTTGGAAGGCTGCAATATAATTATCTGGACAAATATTTGATTTCTGCATCCTTAAGAAGAGATGGTTCTTCAAGATTTGGTAAAGAATCAAAATACGGCGTCTTTCCTGCAGCATCTGTTGGTTGGGTAATAAGCAGAGAAGAGTTTTTTCCTGAAGAAGATTTTGCCATTAGCAACTTAAAATTACGATTTAGTTGGGGAGAAACAGGAAATAATCAAATAGGAAATTATGGCGCAATCCCACTGTTTAAAGAAACAAACTCTATTTTAGGAAACGAATTAGTTGGTGGTTTATCCACCTCTACTTCTCCAAATCCCAACCTGTCCTGGGAGACTACTATAACCACAAACTATGGTTTAAATATGGGGTTCTTTGATGATGTATTAAATCTTGCCGCAGATTATTACATTGCCGATACCAAAGACCTGCTATTAGAAGTCCCGGTTCCGTCCCAATCAGGGTTTTCTACTTCGATTCAAAACATAGGAAAAGTTAGAAACAAAGGGATAGAGATCGAATTAAACACCTCTGACATTAATTTAGGACCTGTAAAGTGGAAAATTGGAGTGAATTATACAAAATCTGACAACGAGGTTATTGAAATTGCTCCGGGAAGAACAGAGATTATATCCGGAGGGGATGGTGGAAGCCACATTACTCAAGTAGGATCTCCTATTGGCTCTTTTTATGGTTATAATGTTTTGGGCATCTACAAAGATCAGGCAGCTATAGACTCTAACCCAAGTTTTGATGGATCGAGAGTCGGAGACTTTATCATCGAAGACTCTAACAGAGATGGTGTTGTAGATACAAATGATAAACATATCATTGGAGATAATATCCCTGATTTTACCTATGGAATAAGTACCCGATTTGCATATAATAACTTTGATCTAAGTTTTTTATTTAATGGGGTACAAGGGGTTAGCGTATATGATCGCAGCCTGTTCCTTACTTTATTAAGCAACGAATCTTTTTCGAATGCATCACAAGAAGCGTTTGACAACAGGTTTCACCCAACCAATAACCCTAATGGCTCGTTTCCTCAACCAGATGCTAATCTATCCAACAACAGAAAAGCAGCAAGAACTTCAACCTTTTTTCTTGAAGATGCTTCTTACTTTAGAATCAGAAACATAACACTTGGTTATTCCTTCTCTGAAAGATTATTAAAAAATATAGGATTTTCTAAGTTTAGGATATATGCAACAGCAAAAAACCCTGTGATATGGACAAAATTCAGAGGATTTAACCCAGAACAAACAAGCGGTAATCCATTAACACCAGGATATACTTTAGGTAATTATCCTTCAGAAAAATCAATGGTTTTTGGAGTTAATATGTCATTCTAAAAAAATAAAATATCATGAAGTTTATATATATACCAACAATATTTATATCTTTTTTATTTTTCTCATGCGAAGATAAATTAGATATCATACCAGAAACAGAAATAGGACGTGATGGTTTTTTTCAATCTGCATCTGAAATTGAACAAGTGGTATCAGGGGCATACAACGGTTTGCAATCTGATGGTTTATACGGATTTAATATTCCCTTTTTAGGAGAATTACGGTCTGATAATACGTACGAAGAAGCCTTAAGTAATAATAATGGTGATTATGGGCAAATCGATGTTTTTGATTTAAGCAGTATAAACCCTGTTCTGGATCAAACCTGGAAAGATGCTTACGTTTGTATTCAACAATGTAATATCGTCTTAAACAGAATTGAAAAGATCCCGAATATCAAACAGGAAATAAAAAACTCCAGAACAGGAGAAGTTTTATTTATCAGAGCTTTAACCTATTTTAATCTGGTTCGCTTGTTTGGAGATATTCCTTTAGTAACTAAAGAGACTACAGACCCCAATACTTTTTTTGGACAAGGAAGAACACCTGTTTCTGAGATTTATAACCAAATTATCTCAGATTTAACAGAAGCAATATCCAAATTACCTGCAACGCAATCCCAAGCAGGACGAGCTACCAATGGAGCAGCAAATGCCTTGTTAGGAAAAGTACATTTAACACTAGGTAATTATGCCCAGGCAATTACAAATCTGAACAACGTATCCGGATATTCATTATTACCTGATTATGCCGATATATTTAGTATTGAAAACGAAAATAATGCAGAATCCATTTTTGAAGTTCAATTTAAAAGAGGTGTAAACAATGCCGAAGAAGGAAGCCCGTACGCAACCATATTCAGAGTATCTGGTACCGTAGCAGGAGCTCGTGGCAATAATCATCCTACACAAGATCTATATGATGCTTTTGAAACCGGAGATGTACGAAGAGACGCTTCTATAGGCCAAGAGAAAGGGGTAAGATATACCCTTAAATATATAGATCCGGGAATGACCGTTGCCCAGGATGGTGAAAACAATGTAATTGTGATTAGATATGCAGATGTTTTATTAATGCTGGCAGAAGCACTAAATGAGCAAGGATATCAAGCAAACGGACGAGCTTTTGACTTGCTTAATCAAATTAGAAACCGAGCAGGGCTTACCAGCCTAAATGCAACAAACCTACCAGATAAAGAAAGTTTTAGGGCACACATAGCAAACGAAAGAAGGGTAGAGTTAAATTTAGAAAACCATAGATGGTTTGATTTGGTTAGAACAGGAAAAGCGGTCGAGACTATGAATGCTCATAATTCTGAATCCGGTGATTTTACCATTGATAACAATAAATTATTATATCCTATTCCGCAAAGCCAAATTAACACCGATAATTCCATTACTCAAAACCCTGGTTATTAAACCATATTTATTAACCATTCATATTATCTGAATTAGTAGTAGTTTTTTTTTTTTTGAAATGAAGGAGGATCTATAAAAGATTCTCTTTCATTTCTATTAAACCCGAATTAAAATCATAAGCCAAAGGTGTAAGTACCTGGATGTCTTTTATACTTTGAATCAGGCATAATATAAATTCAAAGTACAACTGGTATGCCCTGTGTGTTTTTTGATTTTTTATACCGATTCTCAAAATCTTTTTAGGATGAAAAAAAATATTCTCAAAATAATTATAGTAGTATTAATTGCTGCCTGTAATACCAATAAACCAGATAAAAACATACCTGTATACAATAAAGATCAAATAGAAATTTCTTCTATCGAAGAAAAAATAACCAATCTCAAAGATTCCAAAAACAAAGAGATCATAGTGGTTGCCCATCGTGGAGATTGGAGAAATGCTCCGGAAAACTCTTTGAAAGCTATAGAAAACTGCATAAAAATGGGGGTGGATATGGTAGAAATAGATATTAGAGAAACTAAGGACGGGCATTTGGTTGTCATGCATGACGAGACTATAGACAGAACAACCACGGGCAAAGGCTTTGTTAAAGATTGGACTTTGGATAGTTTAAAAACATTACAATTAGTAGACGGGTTAAGGATCCCTACTGCTCATAAAATACCAACACTAGAAGAAGCGCTAATGCTGGCTAAGGATAAAATTTTGATTAATTTGGATAAAGGCTATTCAATTTTTGATAAATGCTACGAGGTGATTAAAAAAACAAAAACACTAAATCAGGTAGTTATCAAAGGTGTCAAAAAACGAGAAGAAGTTGAAAGTGAATTTGGGGAGTACCTGGATAAAGTTTTTTTTATGCCTATTATCCCCTTACCAAATCCACAAAGCCAGGAAATTGTAGACGATTATTTAAAAAATCGCTTACCCGTAGCTTTTGAATTTGTTGTACCTCAAGACACCTTAAAAATCATACAGTATTTTGATGATATTCGTGCCAAAGGATCTGGTGTATGGGTAAACTCCCTATGGTCTCATCATAACGGAGGTCATGATGACGAAAAAGCAGTAGAAGATATTAATATATATAAATGGTATGTAGATAACAACGTTGATATCATTCAAACAGACAGACCTGCATTATTACTAAAATATTTAAGAAATGCCGGATTACACAAATAGAGCAATTGCTCTTTTACAAATTTCTTACTGATATATACATCTCAAAACCAAATAAATAAACCCTGTTCTACAAAACCTAATCCTGAATATTAATTTTAGATACAAACAATCTCAATGAAAAAAACACTCACATACTGTTTTAGTTTTTTTGTACTCACAGGGTATTTCACAAATGCTATAGCACAAAAAAACGTTGATAGCACTCCTGCCAAAACTGCAACTGTACTAGAACATTTGAAAAATCCAAAAAAAGGACATATTCTTACAGTATCTCACAGAGGAGACTGGAGATATGCACCAGAAAATAGTTTGAAAGCTATTGAAAGATGTATAGAGCTTGGTGTAGATATTGTAGAAATTGACGTGAGGCTTACCAAAGACCAGCATTTGATCCTAATGCATGATGCTACTGTAAATCGTACTACCAACGGCGACGGAAAAGTAAGTGATATGACCTTGGCAGAAATAAAAAAACTACGTTTAAAAAATGCTTGTGGGATAAGCGGGGCAAAACAGCAAGTCCCTACTTTGGAAGAAGTGATGCTTTTAACCAAAGATAAAATCATGGTCAATCTGGACAAAGTAGAAGGAGAAACGGTAAAAGAAGCTTATAACGTATTAAAAAAAACAAAAACTACTAAACAAGCTATTTTTAAAGGACGGGAAACAGCAGATTTTATGATAAACAAATATGGTAGTATAATGGATTCTATAATTTATATGCCTATTGTTTTATATGACCTTCAAAATCCTTCAAAATTTATTTCAGAGTACAAAAAGACTCTTTCTCCTATTGCATACGAGATACTTTTTGACTCAGAAAATTCGCAAAACTTAAAAGAGATCAAAAAACTAAATGACCAAAATGTTACCGTACTAAATATTGCGTTATGGGATGAACTTTGCGCAGGATATAGCGACGAGAAAATGCTTCTTCAGGGCGCCGATGCTTCATGGGGATGGTTAATCAACAATGGGGCAAATGCAATAATGACAGATCGCCCCGAGGCATTGTTAATGTATTTGAGAGAAAAAAAGCTTCATGATTAATTAGTACCCACGGTGGTCTGTAAATATTTCAATACCTCAACACTATAAATATGCTGATAAATTTTTTTCAAAAATCAAAAGCTATAGATATAAAAGGATCTGTAGAGACTCAAAAAAAGTACTATAAAAAGCTAAAATGGCAAATATTTATATCTGCTACACTCGGTTATGGCTTATACTATGTATGCCGTTTAAGCCTAAATGTGGTTAAAAAACCAATAGTAGATACAGGTTTATTAACAGAATCACAATTAGGGATTATAGGGTCTTCCCTGTTCTTTACTTATGCGGCAGGCAAGCTAATCAATGGTTTTTTAGCAGATCATATTAATATACAACGTTTTATGTCTACAGGACTCTTAATTTCGGCTTTAGCAAATCTGATAATGGGATTTACAGGTAGTTTTTTCTTTTTTGCTATTTGTTGGGGGGTAAATGGGTGGGTACAATCTATGGGCGCCCCTTCCAGTATAGTGTCTTTATCAAGATGGTATACAGATAAAGAACGTGGTAGCTTTTATGGTTTTTGGAGTACCAGTCATAATATTGGTGAGGCTCTAACGTATATTTTAACTGCAGTAGTAACTTCCTATTTTGGGTGGAAATGGGGTTTTAGGACAGCTGCTATTACCGGAGTAATAGGCTGTTTAATGATCGCATTGTTTTTTCATGACTCTCCAGAAAGCAAAGGGTTACCGCCTGTAAATAAAGATTTCAGAAAGAAAAAAACATCTACATGGAGTGAGCAAAAAGGTGTTCTCAAAAATCCGTATATCTGGATATTAGCTTTGTCAAGCGCATTTATGTACATCTCTCGCTATGCCGTAAATAGTTGGGGACCTTATTATTTTGAAACAGCAAAAGGATATTCATTAACCCAAGCAAATACATTAGTAGCTATTAGTGCTATATCTGGTATTATTGGAACAGCTGCATCGGGATACATATCAGATACGTTCTTTAAAGGCCGAAGAAATAAACCGGCATTAATTTTTGGAATAATGAATGTTTTTGCTCTTGCTCTATTTTTATTAGGTCCCAAAAATGTTTGGTGGCTGGATACTTCCAGCATGGTGATTTTTGGTTTAGCTATAGGAGCCCTTATATGTTATCTAGGAGGATTAATGGCTGTAGACATTGCATCCAAACAAGCATCTGGCGCCGCACTGGGTATTATTGGGATAATGAGTTACGCAGCAGCAGGGATTCAAGATATAGCAAGTGGTTACTTAATAGAGAGCAATAAGCTGATTGTAAACGGCGAAACTATTTACAATTTTGAAACGATTACCATATTTTGGATTGGTGCTGCTATAATATCTGTAGTTTTAGCAGTGTTTACGTGGAAAAAAACTTAACCTTCTATCCAAAAAAATATTTCTTTTTTAAAACAAGTCCTGAAAAAATAATCAGTTTATGGATTTACTCAAAACACATTCGCATATCAGAAAAAATATACTAACAGGAGAGTATGTTTTGGTTTCACCGCATAGAATGAACAGACCTTGGCAAGGACAAGAAGAAGCCGTTCATAATATTAAAATTCCAAAATATGATACCGATTGTTATTTATGCCCCGGAAATATAAGGGCTAATGGAGAAAAAAACCCAAAATATAAAAGTTCTTTTTCATTTGTAAATGATTATGCTTCGCTTCAGCAAAACGCAAAAGAATTTAATATAATCGATGGTTTATTTCATGCTCGTAGTGAACAAGGTATTTGTAAAGTAATTTGTTTTAGTCCGGATCATTCTAAAAGTTTAGCAGATATGTCTGTTGATGATATAAATGCCGTTATTCAATTATGGAAAGAAGAGTTTCTTTTATTGGGTAAAAATAAATTTATCAATTACATACAAATATTTGAAAATAAAGGTACAATAATGGGATGTAGTAATCCGCATCCGCACGGACAAATATGGAGTCAATCATCCATCCCAAACGAAGTCTTAAAAAAAGACAAACAGCAATTAAAATATTATAAAGCCTATAAAAAAACCCTTTTAGAAGAATATGTAGCTCAGGAATTAATTAAAAAAGAACGTATCATTTTTGAAAATGAATTATTTGTGGTTTTGACACCTTTTTGGGCGGTATGGCCTTTTGAAGTTATGATTGTTCCCAAAAAACCAAGCAAAGATATATCTGGTTTGACCACAGAGAGTTCCGGGTTATTTGCAGAATCCATTTCGGTTGTAACCAAAACATACGACAAATTATTTAATTGTTCTTTTCCATATTCCAGTGGTATACACCAAGCTCCTACAAATGGAAAAAAGAATAATCACTGGCATTGGCACATGAGTTTTTATCCTCCTTTATTGCGTAGTGCCACGGTCAAAAAATTTATGGTAGGATATGAGTTATTTGCTACTCCTCAAAGAGATATTACTGCAGAACATGCTGCAAAATTATTAAGGGAGTTGATATAACGCCAAATAATCCCAGGGATTAAATTCCTCAAAAAAAAGGCTTAATCCCATTTTGACCTTATAACAACCCTATTAACCAAGGATATTATTTTTGAAAATGCGTATTGTAAACAATTTGCCCCCACACCATTAAAAACCAACCATCATTGCTCCGCAGATCCCTAATCCTACTACCAAGTACACTCCAGAAAGAATAAAGAAAATTTTTCCTGCCTTGCGATATTTTGTTTTAAATAATATAAGGCCAACTATAGCTAGAAAAACCGGAGGCCCTAAAAGAATCAAAAGGAGAAAATAAACTAATCCGTCAAGGTTTCCTACTTCCAAAAAAATGGTATTGGTAATCATATTATTTCTTTTCTTAATTGTTCCAGATATTCTTTTTTGTCATCTCTATAAAATAAGTTCATCGTTTCAAAAGGGATTATTTTGTAATCCTTATTTACGATATGCACACAGGATTTTTTGATTGCCCGTACATCAAAATTATAAGCATCTATAAATTGCATAACTATAATCCTGAACAGGTTATCATACCCCAAATCCGGCGCATCTATCTCTGGTAAACAGCACATAATAGATTTTAAGTTTTCTGAGGCTGTTTCTACAGAATTTCCTGTACTAAACAACTCTAAAACTTTACCATGCAGCTCTTGATCTTGTTCATACACAATAGTGTTTTTACCATTATCCAAAAGATCTGCCGGGTTTATATATCTTGTCAGGGGTAAAATCCCTTCTTCATTTTTTAATGCATATCCCATTACCAAAGCATCAGGATTACAAGGAACAGGAATAAGATCATCAGATTCAAAAACAGGAAATTGTTCCAATATTTTTCTTCTTACCTCTGTTAATGTTATCCTGTTGGTTTGTGTATCAAAACCTTCAAGCCTTCCTGCTATTTGAGTAGGTTGAAACGTCACCCCTCTAACACATTTTTGCTTTGTGGCAAAAGTTAATATATCTCCTATTAAATGATCGTTTAACCCTTTTTCTAAAGTAACCACCAAAGTGGTAGACAGGTTTACATCATTTAGGTTTTTAATTGCTTGTTTTCTAACCTCTGTAAGATCCTCGCCTCGTAATTTTTTAAGAACTTCTGTATCTAGGGCATCAAACTGTAAATAAACCTCAAAATCCGGCATATATCCCGCCAATCTCTTGGTAAATTTACTGTCTTTTGCAATACGAATACCGTTGGTATTTATCATAAGATGCCGAATTGGCAATTGTTTGGCATAGTCCAAAATTTCAAAAAACAGAGGATGTATAGTAGGTTCTCCTCCGCTTATTTGAACAACATCAGGTTCTTTTTCATTTTCTACAATCGTATCCAACATCTTTTTTATTTCCTCTAAAGATCGATGTCTGCCATAATGAGGAGATGAGGATGCGTAACAGGTAGGACATGTTAAATTACATCTGTCTGTTACTTCTATAATAGTTAAACAAGAATGTTGTTCATGATCCGGGCATAATCCACAGTCATAAGGGCAACCATAATCGGTAGCTGTATTAAATTTATAAGGAAACTCTGATGGTTTATTGTAGTTTCTGATATTTTTATAATACTCTATATCATCGGCAATCAAAATTTTAGACCTGCCATGCTCTGGGCAACGTTTTAGCATAAACACTTTGTCCTCTTCAAAAACAATTTTGGCATCAATTCTTTTCAGACAAGCAGGACACAAACTCAATGTAAAATCGTAATACGTATAATCTCTAACGGGCATATAGTAGTGATCTAATGGTTTTATTATAATAAGCCAAGCATAATATACATAAATATTGAATGCTGCTAAGACCTAAAATTAAAAAAGTATTTGGTTTTAAAAACTCGATACAAAATCGAAATAAAAAATAAAAAATCATGAAATATTTAAATAGCACTCCGCTTTCTGGTTTAGATCCAGATTGAATTCGCCTTAAAACAACCCATAAAATTATCAGAAAAAAAACTTCAAATAAAGCTATTGGATACCTTAGAATCCCATCACCCAGATCCATTCCTAAAACAGACGAGGTTGGCTTGCCATAAGTAAACTCGGTAATTCCTGCCAAAAAACAGCCAATTCTTCCTATAATTATTCCCAATATGATCGGAAACGTAAATAAATCCCCCGAAGATTTTTTTTCGCCAATTATTTTTTTAGCTAATTCTACCCCAAGCAAACCACCAAAAAGCCCGCCCATTATCGTTTTTGTATTTAATAGTTGAATTATATACTGTGGAGTATAATAAAATACTGGGGTTTCTAAAAAACCAATAATACGGGAACCAAAAAATGCCCCAAATATTGCTCCTATAATTATAGAAAGTCTGTTTGCCGAAGAAATATGATCCTGTACCTGTTTTTTAAGATATATATAGTATCTAAATCCTATAAAAAAAGCAGCATATTCTAAAATTAAATGAACATTTATTTTATAGCCAAAAAAAACAGGTTCAAAAGGAATATTCATTTACTTATGGTTCTATTTTAAAACCGAAATATACATCATAATTATTATAGAGAACCCAGAACATTTAACAAAAAAACAATACTTTTATTTCTAATCGAATACTGTTTTTGTAATTATATTATTATCTCTCTTTTAAATTGAAGAAAATTCCTTCTTTTCTTGTATAAAATCCCCTCCTAATAAAACTGCAATCACCTTACTTTTAACAGTTTTATTTGCTTTTCGTCACTAAACAAAAAACAAACTGTAGGAATAATCTCATTTAACTGATTATCAATATGATACATTAAACTTTATTTGTTTCATTAATAAGAAAAATCATTAATTCTTATTAACTTTGTTCCTGTTATTAACATATTACAAATTAATCAAAATCGCTTATTATGAAAAAAAAGTACTTATTGGGGTATTCTTTTATTGCATTATTTTTAATTTTTGCTTCTTGTAGTAAAGAAGAAAATGAAATTGTTGAAAATGAGATCATTTTGGAGTCTGAAAAGACTAATATTGAACCTGATTTTATTAAAAACGATGGATCTGAAGGCTTAAAAGATGAAGAATTAGAAGGAGAAGACGAAGCTCCTGCTACGGCTACAAATAGCTCAAAAACATACAGACACTGCAATTATACTTTGCTTACACCATCAGATGTTGATATTGAAGCTTGTGGTAACACTACAACTATGCCTTTATTGGTAGGTTCCAGAAAACTACAAGTTGGTAATGTTACTGTATCTAATGACGATGAAAATCTATATCTAAATTTTGAGACCAATGACCGTAACCTTATGAAGAAAGTATATCTTTATATAGGAGCAAAAGGAAATATCCCTTTTTACTCTAACGGTTTTCCTAATCTTAGTAAATTTAACTATAAAGCTTTCCCTTATTACTATGGCGGAATGGACAAAGCTACTTATGTAATCCCATTATCTTCAATAGATTTGGATTGTTTCGAAATAATAGCTTATTCTAAAATATACAATAAGGATAGTGGTTGCTATTATTCTGCTTTTGCATACAATAAAGACTTAACTCAAGGATACAGCTATTCATACTATTCTAATTGTTATTATTACGGAGAGTGGGTAAGATCTTTTGAATATTGTAAACAAAAATGTGAGGTTGCTTGTACTTCTGCATACGGATATCATGAACAATGTGGTTTTTGCGAGGATAATGTTTTCTATACTTTCTTAGCCTACACTTTTATTGATTCCAAAGGTCCTGATGGATTTAACATTGATATAATTACAAATCTTGACGGATGTGACACCACTAATAGTGAAGAAGTCGGTCGTATTAATATTGCATCTGTAAGTGATACCACTTTAAAAATAGAATATCATGTAAATGCAGGATATGAAATGTGCGAATTAAGTTTTAGCTATGGTACTGCAAAAAATGATATTACCAATAACTATTCTAAACAATTTGATACTGCTACCAGCTCTTATAGTTTTGAAATAGAAAAACAAACCGGTGCTAATATTTATATAGACAGTAAAGTTGAAATTAAGGCCAGTAAATAAACTAAGTAATACAGAAACAGCATACTAGTTACTTATCTAACAAGAATAAAGAGGTTTATAGTTTTTTTAATTATAAACCTCTTTTTAATTAATTCTGTTTTTATATTAGAAACAAAAATACATTGTTTATGCTATTTTAACTTTGAATTTAGTGCAATAAAATTGTCTTTCCCCCTATAATTAACCATAACAATAACTTCGGCTTAGCTCTGCACAAGTATACTTGATACCAAATCAGGTCTGGCACAAGCTTTTGCCTTGAGCAATTAAAAAATAAGTTTAACCTGGATTATCAATGTCGTTAAGCCAAAAACTAAACTATTGATTTATAGTTTATTAATAGCAGACACAGTCCTGTTCTTCAACGAGATGACAAATTGCCGGAATGACAAAACAACCAAAACACAATGCTTTTTGCTTGTCATTCCAGCCCTTCAACAAGTTTAGGATAAACCAAAGGCTGGAATCCATGATGGAAGTAAAGGAATATTTTGCTTTTACAGATATAGCTAAATCAACATAAAATAACATTAATCTTTCCTTTATAAATCTTTTATGCCATTTCATATTAATTTAGTTATATTTAATCCTCAAAAAGATACAACTTAACTTAACGACATTGCCCGGATTATAATTTCTATACGCACGATTTCAAAATTAAATTAACATTACCAATGTTATGCTTTCAAAAGTATATTATGTTTTTTGATGGCAATCCTCTGGGAATTAAATCCTCAATAAGGGATTAAACCTTCTTAAAAAAGGACTTTTATCTATAGCTCAAAAGAATAAGATACTCTATCATCTCTATTTACTTCATCGCTTTTGCCATAACATGATATCTTGGATCATCAATACCATGTTCTATTACACCAGCTAATTTTGGAGAAGCTTTAATCATTAATACCTTACACTCATCACTAAGGTGTTTTATTTTAATTTTTTTGCCTGCGTCCTGATATTTTCCTACTAATGCAAATATTGCTTCTAGTGCAGAATGATCAGACACACGGGATTCCATAAAATCAATTTCAATAAACTCAGGATCATTTTTAACATCAAACTTGTTGTTAAAATCTTGTATTGATCCAAAAAACAATGGTCCCCAAATTTCATATACTTTGGTACCATCTTCTTTTATATGTTTACGGGCACGTATTCGCTTTGCATTTTCCCAGGCAAAAACCAATGCCGAAATAATAACTCCTACAAAAACAGCAATTGCCAGATCATAAATAACCGTTACCGCAGAAACGATAATCAATACAGCTGCATCTGCTTTAGGTATTTTTCTAAGAATACGAAAACTAGACCATGCAAATGTTTCTATCACCATCATAACCATTACTCCTACCAGTGCTGCAATAGGTACTTGCTCTATATACTGATCTGCAAATAATAAAAATGTTAACAATGTTAATGCCATCATTACGCCAGACAATCTTCCTCTACCTCCCGCATTAATATTTATTACAGTTTGCCCTATCATACCACATCCTCCTGTACCACCAAATAATCCACTCAAAATATTTCCGGCTCCCTGAGCTACACATTCGCGGTTACCATTACCCCTGGTTTCTGTAAGCTCGTCTACCAAATTCATCGTCATCAATGATTCAATTAACCCTACCGAGGCCGCTAAAAAAGCGTATGGTAATATAAAAGTAAGTGTATCTAATGTAAAAGGTATATACTGCCAAAATTCCATATTTGGTGTCGGGAACTCACCAGATAATCCAGCCCCCCCTCCTTCTCTAATATAAGAACCTACAGTACTTATGTTGAATTTACCAAAAATAACAACAGTTGTTGTTACTAATATTGCGGTTAATGCAGCAGGTATTTTGGTTGTTATCTTTGGTACTAACCAAACGATCCCCATCGTGAGTAAAACAAAACCGATTGTAGTATACAACTCAGCGCCTTCCATAGGTATATTTATATACTTTTTCACCCCGTCAATACCTGTTTCTAATTTTTTATGGGAAAACATCTTTACCTGTGCGATAAAAATCACAATAGCAAGGCCATTTACAAACCCCATCATTACAGAATGTGGTATCAAACGTACAAAACGCCCTAACTTTAATATTCCTGCCCCTACTTGTATAATCCCCATTAGCATTACTGTCCCTAACAGATAATAATATCCCATGTTTTCTACAGGAACATCAAAAGCCATCCCTTTGGCATGCCCTTCTGATATAAGATGTACAAAAATAACTGCTACTGCACCTGCCGCCCCGGAGATCAATCCTGGTCTGCCTCCAAAAATTGCTGTTATCAATCCTATAATAAAGGCTCCTGATAATGCCACCAAAGGGTCTATTTGAGCTACAAAAGCAAAAGCCACTACTTCGGGTATCATCGCTAATGACACTGTAATCCCTGCCAATACATCATCTTTTGCATTCGGAATAATTTTTCTTACAAACTCAGTCATAATTATGATATTTGAGGGTGCAAAAGTACAGTTATTTTATGGGTTGGCAAGTAAAATCAATTTCTTATGCCGTATACCACAAAATCGCACTAAATGATTCTATAAGATTTTAAAACCTGAAAACTTTAGTATATTTATCCTTTTCATATATCGTGCAAATGCAAAAAACAACCCTACTCCTTTTTTTTCTAAGTATTATTTCATGTAATACCCCAAAGCAAAAAGCTTCTGATTTTGATTTTATAACAACTTTTGAAAAAAGTAACGGAACCGAAACCCCAACATATCCCGATGTTATTACCTATTATAAAAATCTGGCACAAACGTACCCATCAATCAGCATTAATGAAACAGGTATGACCGATAGCGGAGAACCATTGCATATAGTTACATATAATCCTGGTGCCATTTTTGATTTCAAAGTGATTAGATCCAAAAAACGTATTCTTTTTATCAATAACGGGATTCATCCGGGAGAAAGTGACGGGATTGATGCTACCATGTTATTGTTCAGAGATCTTGCCCAAGGCAAAATAAAAACTCCAGACAATACAGTTTTAACAACAATACCAGTATATAATATTGGGGGCGCTTTAAACCGAAATTCCGGAACGCGAACTAATCAAAATGGCCCTAAATCGTATGGGTTTAGAGGAAATGCACGTAATTATGATTTGAACAGGGATTTTATAAAAAGTGACACAAAAAATGCAGAAACCTTTGCTAAAATATTTCATCTGGTACAACCTGATGTTTTTATAGATAACCATGTTAGCAATGGTGCCGATTATCAATACACGCTTACCCACTTGTTTACACAGCATAACAAACTAGGAGGTGAATTAGGAAAATATTTGCATGAGGAAATGCACCCACAATTAGAAAACCTGCTTAAGGCTAAAAACTGGGACATCACTCCATACGTAAACGTTTGGGGAACAACTCCTGATAATGGGTGGACCCAGTTCATGGATTCCCCCAGATATTCTACTGGATATACTACATTATGGAACACATTGGGCATGATGGTTGAAACCCACATGTTAAAACCTTATAAGCAAAGAGTAGAAGGAACATACGAACTCATGAAATCTATGGTGGATATCATCGAAAAAGATGGAAATAAAATTCGTTTAGTACGAGAAAAAACTTTTGAAAACCAAACAAAACAAGAAAACTATCCAGTACAATGGATAACAGATACTACCCGGGTTACTAAATTTATTTTCAAAGGGTTTGAAGGCAAATTTATAAATAGTGAAATTACCGGAGCCAAACGATTAAAATACTATCCAAATAAACCCTATGCACGAGAAATCAATTACAGGAATTATTTCTCTCCTGCCACTCAAATAAAAGTGCCAAAAGCTTATATAATTCCAAAAGAATGGTCTAGAGTAATTGATTTATTGGCCATCAATAATGTTGCATTTAAAACCCTTGAAAAAGATTCTGTCATTACTGCGGAAGTGTACCATATTAAGGATTATCAAACATCTAAAACCCCTTTTGAAGGACACTATATGCATTATCAAACTTCGATTAACAGGAGTATTGAAAAAATAGATTTTAAAAAAGGAGACATTATAGTCTCCACAGATCAAAAAGCATTTAGATATCTTATAGAAACTTTAGAACCTGAAGCTCCCGATTCATTTTTTAACTGGAATTTTTTTGATACCATCCTACAGCAAAAAGAAGGTTTCTCACCTTATGTATGGGAAGATAAAGCCTTTGAATTGTTGGCTCAAAATGAGGAGTTAAAAGCTAATTTTGAAGAAAAGAAAAAAGATTCAATATTTGTCAATAATTGGTATGCCCAACTAGATTGGATACACAAACAATCTTATAATTATGAAAAAGCACACATGCGATATCCTGTATACAGGGTTATCAAATAAAAACCAAATATCTGGCTTACTCTTTTTTGCTAAATTTATTTGCCAACAGCTCCCATAATTCTGTTTCGCCATGATCGTATCCCAAAGCCCAGATTCCTACCCCGGATAATTTTTTCTTTTTAATCCAATCATATTTATAGGATAAAGAAAGACTATCATCAAACCATAATTGTCTTACTATACCATTTTCTTCATACAAACCATATTTGGTAGAACTAATGGTGTCAAAATTTATTTCATAATTGTTTAAGGATATTAATTCTTGTATATCACTATATGTATCATGCGAAAGAAATTTCTCTGCTTTACTTGGTATTGAAGAGTTTTCAGTCCTCCATTTATCTCCATAATATGGTAATCCTACTATTAGTTTATCTGGAGCAACCCCTTCTTTTAAATAATAATCAACAGAAGTTTCTATGCTATGTGCCCCCCATGTTTTACTTCCTTTTAAAGGAGATACAGGACCTGCATGCTTACTAAATCCCCCATAATAGTCATACGCCATAAGTGTATAAAAATCTATCGAAGAATTTATTTTTTTTATATCAAATATATTATGGTAATCTACAGCATATAAAGCCAAAGAAACTTGATAATTTGGGTTTTTTCTATGTAGCCTATCCGATAATTTAACAATAAAATCACTAAACTCATTTTTGTTTTTGGGAGAAACCCCTTCAAAATCAATATTTATCCCATCTGCTTTTCTAAAATCCAATAACGCCAATAAACTATCTGCCAAGGTTTTATGCGCCTTTGGGTTTCTTAAAAAAACAGCATTCTTTTTTGCCCCAAAACTAGATATCGTAAGAAAAACTTTACAATTGTTAGCTTTTGCGCTATCCACAAGCGCAGTTGTTTTCCATTGATGAATATTATCGTAGTTACCCGTCTTTGCATTTACTATATATGAAAAATAAGAAACACCCCATAACAATGAAAAATTATAACTCTTATAGGCCGACCCTCTGGAAAAAATATGCCACCCAAAAGTTTTGTAATTATTATGGATAGTATATTTTGGCTTCGATTTTAAATGATTATCAACCCTGTTTAAACTATCCCATTGTTTTTCTGTAGTAAACTTGTAATCTGAAAGTTGTTTATGATGCGAATAATTAGGTCCAATATATTCGTTGATTGAATCTTTGATTACAGAAACAGTAATCCTCTTGTCCTTTACCTTCTTATCACAAGAAACAATAGAAACACCAGCTAAAAGTAATATTACAAACACTTTTTTCATATCATTACCATTCTTAAAATCACAGAATCGATCACCTCTATATCAAATGATAAAACTATGACAAATAATCATACGAAAACAATTGTGTTATATTAGCATAAGAGTCCATCAACGCTTTTTTTGCTTTTTTTCTATCTTTCCATTTTACTTTGGTAATTCCTTCATTTTTTTGCGGCACCAATTCTCCATCATAACCTGTTTTCATCTCAAACCAATATGTTACCTTTAATCTAAACTCTCCGTTTCTTTTAAACACATGGTAACTTCTGTACAAAAATTTTGTAATCTCTAATCCTGTAACCCCTGTTTCTTCTTCAACCTCTCGTATAGCAGCAGTTTCCATATCTTCATTTTTTTCGGCTTTACCTTTTGGCAAATCCCATTTTCCATTACGCCGGATAAACAAAATTTCATTATTTGCATTATACACCTTTCCTCCTCCTGCAATAACTACTGGTAGCTTTGTATATAAATACTCGATAAGTCTATCTTCTTTTTTATGATAAAGATGATACTTGGTATTATTTGCTAAAATATCTCTTATAATAGATGGAAAATCAGCATCTTTAATCTGAATTATCTTATAACCCTCGATAGACTTTTTTGTTGAAAGAATAATAGGAGTATTATTCACAAAAACTTTATACATTTGCAACTATGATTTTTGATAAAAATACAGCAAAAAAAACTGCTGAACTACTTCTGCAAATTAACGCAATTAAATTAGAACCACAAGAACCTTTTACCTGGGCTTCTGGATGGAAATCTCCTATCTATTGCGATAACAGAATTACTCTTTCGTATACCGAAATACGCCATTTTTTGAGCAAGCACCTTGCTGATTTCATAAAAAATGAATATGGTATACCCGATGTAATTGCCGGAGTAGCTACAGGAGCTATCGGAATAGGAATGCTGGTCGCAGAACAATTAGACCTGCCATTTATTTATGTTCGTCCCGAGGCAAAAAAACATGGAAGAAAAAACCAAATCGAAGGTATTGTCCCTACTGGTAAAAATGTTATCGTCGTGGAGGATTTAATTAGTACAGGCAATAGTAGCCTTAATGCTGTAGAAGCATTAAGAGAGGTGGATGCCAATGTTTTGGGAATGGTAGCTATATTTAATTACGGCTTTGATATTGCCACACAAAATTTTAAAAATGCGGCATTATCCTTACATACCTTAAGCAATTATGACAACCTTCTGGAGCAGGCTCTGGATACTGGTTATATCACAAAGGAAGAACTGCAAACCCTGCAAAAATGGAGAATTAATCCTGCCGAGTGGAACCTATAATTATTAAATAGTATTATGAACTTAGAAAGCCCTACTGTAACCGTAAATAAAAGTGCAGAAGATGTGTTCGAATTTTTAACCAAAGTTGAAAATTTTGAGCAACTCATGCCAGAGAGCAAACAAAAATTTGAAAAAATAAGTGATTCCAGGTTTCTTTTTCAATTAAAAGGAATGCCAGAATTAGTCTTGGATCAAAAAGAAACCACTAGCCCTAGTCAAATAGTGTTAGGGGCAGCAAGCGACAAACTTCCTTTTACACTTACAGCTGATATCGTGGATTGTGGAGATGGAAAAAGTACTACAAAACTTACTTTTGACGGACAGTTTAACGCAATGATGTCTATGATGATTAAAAACCCTATCCAAAACTTTATTAACACTCTTAGTCAAAATATAGAAAAACTATAATCAACAACCTTGGGGAAGCTCACACCAAGTATGCTTTTTGAAAATATATCCCCGTTTTGGGGCAAGCCTCAAAAAAGCCAAAATCCCTTATAAAAGATTAAAAATCACTATATAATACCGTATTAATAGAGTAATTTTAGTTCTTTAAGATCAAAATCTGAAATAATATCGTCTTCTATTAAGACCTGAAGCTTACCTTTATTGGTAACAGCTTGAATAATCCCAACAAAAGACTCTCCCTTTACATCCAAAAATGTAGAGGGTTTATTTTTTCTAAAAAGAGCAGATTCATATTCCTCTTTCAATTTAGGAAAATTAGAACTATGCAATGCCAAAAACCTGTTCTTGAGCCTAGCTAACAACAAATGCAGAACTTCTTCAATATCCAAATTCTTTCCCAAAATATGCTTTAAAGAACCCGCCTGAGGCAAATTATCAAACACAATTTGATTAACATTAATACCAATCCCTATTATAGCTCCTTGCAAACTGCCATTTTTAACTACATTTTCAATCAAAATCCCACAAATTTTTTTTGTCCCTGACAGAATGTCGTTAGGCCATTTAATAGCTAATTTAGGAATCATCAAGTCTTTTAAAGTATCATAAACCGCTAATGATGTAATGACAGAAAGATAAAACTGATCCATTAATTGTAAATCCTTTACCTGCATAAATACACTACACGTAAGGTTTTCTCCAGAATTGCTTTGCCAGACCGACCCTATTTGTCCTTTGCCCGCTAATTGTTCTCGTGCAATAACACACACAGGATTGGTTAAACGTTTTTCACGATTAAGGTTTCTAAGAAATGTATTTGTAGAGTCAATGGCATCAACTTTGATTATATGCATATATTAAGATGTAAAAGTTTTACAAATGTCCGACTAATAGAGACATAAAATCATAAAAAGTAATAACTTTACACAAATTAAAAAAATGCATGACTAAAAAAGAAATTGGTAACGATCAATTAATTACTCAAATATTAAAAGGTATTGAAGAAGTAAAAGGTAATGATATTAACATTTTGGATCTTAGAGATATCGAAAATACAGTATGTAGCTACTTTGTAATCTGCAATGGAACTTCTAATACTCAAGTAAACGCAATTGTTAATTCTATCCAGAAAACGGTAAGCAAAGAACTTAAAGACAAACCATGGCATGTGGAAGGAAGCGAAAATGCAGAATGGGTATTGATTGATTATGTAAATGTTGTAGTACATGTCTTCCAGAAACACATAAGAGAATTCTATGATATAGAAGGACTTTGGGGCGATGCAAAAACTACAGTTATCAAAACAAATTATTAAAAGAAAACCGTAAATGGCCAAAGAAAATAAGAAAACAGAACCAAATAAAAAGCCAAAATTTAGCGCGTATTGGATTTACGCTATTATCATTGTTGGTTTTTTAGTATTAAATTTTATGGGAGGAAGCGGACTAGGATCAGCCCCTGTAACTTCCCCGTCAGAATTTCAGGATTTTTTAAAAAATGGAGAAGTAGAAAAAGTAGTGATTGTCAATCGCAGACAAGCGAAGGTTTTTCTTACTACAGAAGCTAAATCTTTAGAAAAACATCAAAAAAATCAAAATAAATCTATACTTCCAGCAAGCCCTAATGACCCTGATTATCAATTTGAATTTGGTGATTTACAAAACTTCGAAAACAAAATTGCTACTATAAAAACAGACAATAATCTGGATACACAAGTAAGCTACGATACAGAGAGTAATGTTTGGGGAGAAATTTTCATAACCTTGTTACCCTTTGCATTAATAATAGGAGTCTGGATATTTATTATGCGCAGAATGAGCGGAGGATCTGGCGGTGGAGCCGGAGGGCAAATTTTTAATATAGGAAAATCCAAAGCCAAACTTTTTGACCAAAATACAGATGTAAAAGTTTCTTTTGAAAATGTAGCAGGTTTAGAAGGAGCTAAAGAAGAAGTACAAGAAATTGTAGACTTCTTGAAAAATCCAGAAAAATATACATCTCTAGGAGGAAAAATACCTAAAGGAGCTTTATTAGTAGGACCTCCGGGAACTGGAAAAACATTACTAGCAAAGGCTGTTGCAGGAGAAGCAAAAGTACCTTTCTTTTCATTATCAGGATCTGATTTTGTAGAAATGTTTGTTGGAGTTGGGGCATCACGAGTTAGGGATCTTTTTAAACAAGCAAAAGAAAAATCCCCTGCTATTATTTTTATAGATGAAATTGACGCTGTAGGTAGAGCCAGAGGAAAAAGTAATTTTTCGGGATCTAACGATGAAAGGGAAAATACACTAAACCAGTTATTGACTGAAATGGATGGATTTGGCACCAACACCAATGTAATTGTTATTGCCGCAACCAACAGAGCAGACGTACTGGACAAAGCACTACTCAGAGCCGGTCGTTTTGACCGCCAAATTTATGTAGATCTGCCAGATATTCGCGAACGTAAAGAAATATTTGATGTTCATTTAAAACCATTAAAGAAAGTTGAAAATGAACTGGATACAGAATTTATGGCAAAACAAACCCCCGGGTTTTCTGGAGCAGATATTGCTAATGTATGTAATGAAGCTGCCCTTATAGCAGCCAGAAAAGGAAATAAAGCAGTAGGAAAACAAGACTTTCTGGATGCCGTTGACAGAATTGTTGGAGGGCTTGAAAAAAAGAACAAAATTATTACCCCAGAAGAAAAACGAGCAATTGCATTTCACGAAGCCGGTCATGCAACTGTAAGTTGGATGCTGGAACATGCCGCTCCATTAGTAAAAGTTACTATCGTGCCCAGAGGACAATCTCTTGGTGCCGCATGGTATTTGCCCGAAGAAAGACTAATCGTTAGGCCAAATCAAATGCTGGATGAAATGTGTGCTGCATTAGGAGGCAGGGCAGCAGAAAAAGTTATTTTTAATGAAATTTCTACAGGAGCTCTAAGTGATCTTGAAAAAGTAACCAAACAAGCCAGGGCAATGGTAACTATTTATGGCCTTAATGACAAAGTAGGAAACCTTACTTATTATGATTCCTCGGGGCAAAGTGAATATAACTTTACAAAACCATATAGTGAACAAACCAGTGAATTGATCGATAAAGAAATTTCAAACATAATTGAAGAACAATACCAACGGGCAATTACTTTATTAGAGCATAATAAAGATAAATTAACCGAACTGGCAGAAGTTTTATTAGAAAAAGAAGTTATTTTTAAAGATAATCTGGAGAAAATATTTGGAGCAAGACCTTTTGGCAAAAAAGAAGAAATCATTACAGAACCTTCTTAGCACCATTATTTTTGCTAGTAATTCGAAAAATCTTAACTTAATAGAATATTGGGTTAAGATTTTTTTTATCTTTGGAGGTAATGTAAAACCGTAATCCCCCAATCTCAATCTAAAGTATGAGTCTATTTAGAAGAATATTTTTCTCCAAATCTAAATCAGACCAAAAGAACAAAGAACGTCATATAGATGATCGCAGTAAATATATGCCAGAAATCGATCTTCCAATCGACGAAAGCTTTATGATGAACTTCAAAAAAAACGGAGGCAAGTTTCTTTATTGTGATAATGATAATGAAGTTTCTGATTCTTTTGACAAAATTCTTTTGGAAAATGATTGGTATGAAAAAAACGTATGTTGCTTTGATACAGCTTTAGAGCATAAGTTTTCTGGTTTTAATCTAAATTATGTTAAAGATATTTCTGCTTCCTTCTTTTTTGCAACTTGCGAATATTTAATAGCCGATAATGGTGCTATATTAATCTCTTCAAATCAACTTAAAGAAAAAAAAATAACCGAATTACCCGACAATTTCGTAATCTTAGCATCTACTAGCCAGCTAGTTAAAAGCATTGGAGAAGGACTGAAAGGAATAAAAAGTAAAAACAAAAACTCTATACCATCTAATATTACCACCATTAAAGATTTTGAACCTCAAAAAGAAAAGGATTTCTTAAGCTACGGAAGTAGTTCAAAAAATTTATATTTGCTCCTGCTGGAAGATTTATAATATGAAAGAACTGCTTACAAGATCTCTATCGGGATTTTTATACATACTAACATTACTATTATCTATATTTATTTCTAAATATACTTTTATAGGAATATTTTTGATTTTTGGTATTATCGCTATATATGAATTTCAAAAACTAATACACCTTAAAAACAAAAGGCTTTACATTATATTTATTACCCTCCTTGTTTCACTAAACCTATACCAGGATCAACTTTATCTTTATGTCATCCTCCCTGTTTTAATACTTACTATTATTACAGAATTGTTTTTGGTAAAAGATCTTGTTACAATTCGAATCATTCCTATGTTCGAAAAAAGAAAATACTTTACCAGTATTTTTTATCTAATTACTTGTATAGTTTTTGCCACTCTCATCCCTAATCACACAGGAAAATATCAACCCATTGTAATAGCAGGAGCATTTTTAATTACCTGGGTCAATGATACTTTTGCCTATTTAGTTGGTAAAAACTTTGGAAAAAACAAGCTTTTAGAAAGGATTTCTCCAAAAAAAACCATTGAAGGATTTATTGGTGGTTTTATATTTTCATTATTGGCAGGATATTTAATTGCTGTTTTTTCTGAAATTTTATCTATAGGAATTTGGTTGATTATAAGCATAATTATGAGTATTTTTGGCACACTGGGAGACTTAATTCAATCTAAGTTCAAAAGGCAGGCTGGGGTAAAAGACAGCGGCACTATAATGCCCGGTCACGGAGGCATATATGATCGTTTAGATAGTATTATATTTGCAAGCCCGTTTTTATACGCATTTTTACAAATATTGAAGCATGTTTCATAAAGAAGGATACAAAATAATATCAGTAGCACTTGTTCTGTTTTTAGGGATCAATGTTGCTGCGTACGTTGCTATTCAAATCAAAGAATGGCAAATTGCAATATTGGCAATAACATTAGGTTTTTTAATTTTGGTGTTACAATTTTTCAGGAACCCAAAAAGAAACACTAAAATTAACGATGCTACCGTAGTATCACCAGTTGATGGAAAAGTTGTTGTTATTGAAGAGGTATATGAAAAAGAATACTTTAAAGATAACCGGCTACAGGTATCTATTTTTATGTCTCCTGTAAATGTGCATGTAACCCGGCACCCTATTGGTGGAGAAGTTGCTTTTAGCAAATACCACCCGGGTAAATATCTGGTGGCATGGCACCCTAAAGCTTCTGAAGAAAATGAAAGAACTACAGTAGTAGTAAAAAATGATCACACAGAAATATTATATCGACAAATAGCAGGAGCATTAGCAAAAAGGATCGTAAATTACGCAAAAGAAGGAGAAAAGGTAGTTCAGGGTTCTGATAGTGGATTCATCAAATTTGGATCCAGAGTAGATGTGTATTTGCCTTTGGGAACCAACATAAATGTTACTTTAAACCAAAAGGTAAAAGGAGGAGAAAACATTATTGCTTTACTATAAAAAAAAGATATACAAACCACAGATTTTGATCTATGCTAAAAACAAATCCATCTCTCGGGAGGTATAAAAAATTAGTATAAATTAAAAATAGTTCAACCGCCGTTTTTGAGTTTTTTTTGAAACAGACTCTCAAAAAAGGAATTTCGTTTTTCTTACATGACCGAAAAAGAATTAGATATCGCCTTTAATGATGCGTATGAGCGTGCCAGCAATACCCAAACGCAATTAGCTCCGGATATTATGCTTCATTTATATGCATATTACAAACAAGCAACCCATACCCAAGGTTTTTTTACGCCATCCGGGGATGACGAGATTAGAAATGCATTCAAATTAAACGCTCTTTTACAAGTAAAAAATATTTCTCCCAAAAAGGCTAAAATAAAATACATAGAATTAGTAAATAAGCATATTCAAGACTAAAAAGGAACATTTGTAATTTATAAATGTTCCTTTTTAGTCTTGGATATCAATTTAGTTCGATAAATTTTCTAAACTAGACTTCAAAGTAGCTATTTTAGCCTCTGCATCTGCTTCTTTCTTTCTTTCGTTAGCAATAACTTGATCTGGTGCATTATTTACAAAACGCTCATTTTGTAATTTTTTCTGTACAGATTTTAAAAAACCCTTGGTATATAACAACTCTTCTGTCAGTTTTTGAATCTCTTCCTCTACATTGATTGCTCCGGAAACAGGTATAAAATATTCATTAGATTTTACTCTAAAAGAAATTGCTCCTTCTACTTTTTCCTGAACATAATTAAATTCTGAAAGATTGCCAAGTTTACAAATTATAGCGTCAAAAACAGTATTATTGTTCTCATTATTGAGCACCGATAATTCAATAGCTTCTTTAAAAGCTATATTTTTTTCTTTCCGTATAGTTCTAATTCCGGAAATCACATCTGCTGCAACTTCAAACTGAGAAATCAAATCTTCATTAATCGAATCTATTTTTGGCCAACTAGTTATAATCAAAGCTTCTTCTTTGGTTCTGTCTGCTATTTGATGCCAAATTTCTTCTGAAATAAAAGGAACAAACGGGTGTATTATTTTTAGATTACTTTCTAAAACAGAAATTACATCCCGGTATGTTTTAGCATCTATCGGAGCCTGGTAAGCAGGTTTAACAGCTTCTAACAACCAACCACAAAAATCATCCCATATAAGTTTATATGTCGTCATCAAAGCATCACTAATGCGATATTTGTCATAGTTGTTTTCTAACTCTAACAATGCTTTCTGAAATTTTGACTTATACCATGCAATAGCCACAGCAGAAGCTTCTGGCTGATCAATTGTATCACTAACCTCCCAACCTAAAACAAGCCTTGAAGCATTAAATATTTTATTCACAAACTTGCTTCCCTGATCGCACAAATCCTCATCAAACATTAGGTCATTACCAGCAGGAGAGCTTAACAGCATTCCTACTCTAATACCATCGGCGCCATATTTATCTATCAAATCTAATGGATCCGGAGAATTACCCAGCGACTTAGACATTTTACGCCTTTGTTTGTCTCTCACAATACCTGTAAGATATACATTGGTAAATGGTTTTTCTTTTCTATACTCGTACCCGGCAATAATCATTCTGGCTACCCAAAAAAATAAAATTTCAGGAGCTGTAACCAAATCATTAGTAGGGTAATAATAATTGATTTCTTTATTATCTGGTTCCAAAATACCATTAAAAACACTCATTGGCCATAACCAAGCAGAAAACCAGGTATCCAAAGTATCCGGATCTTGAGAGAGATCTGCATCTGTCAACTTATTATTTCCAGTTTTTTCTTTAGCCAAAACCAAAGCATCTTCTTTACTTTCTGCAACTACAAAATCTTCTTTACCATCTCCATAAAAATAAGCCGGAATCTGATGTCCCCACCAAAGCTGGCGTGAGATATTCCAATCTCTTACATTTTCCATCCAGTAACGGTAGGTATTCACAAATTTTTCAGGAACCAGATTAACCTCCTTATCCAAAACAGCATCCAATGCCGGCTGGGCCAGGTCTTTCATTTTTAAAAACCACTGGTCGCTTAATCTTGGTTCTATAACTGCCTTGGTACGCTCACTTGTCCCTACTTTATTAAGATGTGTTTCTGTTTTTTCTAAAGCTCCGATACTTTCCAACTCTTTTACGATTTCTTTACGAACCACAAAGCGATCTTTGCCTTGATAGTGTAATCCAAAAGTATTTAAAGTAGCATCTTCATTAAATATATCTATTACTTCCAGACCATGTTTATCACCTAACATCTTGTCGTTTGTATCGTGAGCAGGGGTTACTTTTAAACATCCTGTACCAAATTCAACATCTACATATTCATCTTCAATTATAGGTATTACCCGATTAGCAATTGGCACAATTGCCTTTTTGCCTTTAAGGTGTGTAAATCTATCATCATTGGGGTTAACACAAATTGCTGTATCTCCCATAATAGTCTCTGGCCGGGTTGTTGCAATAGTAAGCGTATCTTCGGTTCCTTCAATTTTATACTTAAGATAATACAGATTAGCTTGTTTTTCTTCGTATATCACTTCTTCATCAGACAAAGTGGTTTTAGCCTCAGGGTCCCAATTTACCATTCGGTACCCACGATAAATCAATCCTTTGTTATATAAATCCACAAAAACCTTAATGACAGACGCAGACAAATTGTCATCCATAGTAAAAGCAGTACGCTCCCAATCGCAGGAAGCTCCTAATTTTTTTAACTGCTCCAAAATAATACCTCCATGCTTATGTGTCCATTCCCAGGCATGTTCTAAAAACTGTTCTCTGGTTAAATCATTTTTATCAATACCTTCTTCTCTTAGCTTGGCAACAACTTTAGCCTCTGTAGCAATCGAGGCATGGTCTGTTCCGGGAATCCAACAAGCATTATAGCCTTTTAAGCGCGCTCTACGAATTAACACATCTTGTATTGTATTGTTAAGCATGTGCCCCATGTGTAAAACACCGGTGACATTTGGCGGAGGAATAACTATAGTATATGCTTCTCTTTCATCTACTTCTGAATGAAAATAATCATTTTCCATCCAATAGGCATACCATTTTTCTTCTATCAATTTCGAGTTGTATTTTCCTGCTAAAGCCATACTTTGGTCTGATTTTTGATTTTTGAAGTGCAAAAGTAATTATTATATATGACAACCAGAAAGTCTTTTATGATTTTGCAGTTGAATAAAAAGTAAGTACTTTTACATTTAATAAAAACCTACGTTATGAAAAAAATAATGATAATTTTATTTATTGGTTTTCTTGGCACAGCCATATATGGACAAGATACCAAAGCAGAAATAAAATTCAAATCCGAAGTTGTTGACTATGGGGAGATAGCAAAAGGTAGTGATGGTGTTCGCCAATTTGAATTTACAAATACAGGAAATGCGCCTTTGGTTATTTCTAAAGTTTACTCAAGTTGTGGATGTACTATCCCTAAAAAACCTGAAGCACCTATTGCTCCGGGAGAATCTGGTGTTATTGAAGTTAAATACGACACTAACAGAGTTGGTCCAATTCGTAAAACTATTACAGTTACCTCTAATGCCGCAGATAATCCAACAATGGCTATAAAAATAAAAGGTACTGTCCTTGACGGAAGTGTTTTGGAAAAGAAAAATTAACCTCTTTATATTTTCAAAATATATATTTAAAAAGCCACTATATAGTGGCTTTTTAAATATGAAGTAGTTTAAACTTTTTTAATTCGCTATAAAAAACAACTATTTTTGCCAGAATCAAAAAAGTATAAACCACTTCTATATCTATCTTTTTTTCTAGAGTACTTTTTTAAGATAAAATTCATAACTTATTACTACTCCTAATCTATCTACTACCATCTTTATTTTTTTCCCTTCTTCAAAATAAAACAAATCATTCAGGCTGGAAAGCTTGTACCTGTATGCTTTTTTTCCATTTATTTCCAGTAAAATATCTCCTTTTTGCAAACCAACAAGTGCTGCCGGAGAACCTGATCTAATATCTGATATCTCATATTTTGGCTGAAGAACAAAATTAGTAGACAGTTCTAGTGTTTTTTTACTTACAATACCTTCCAAACCTATATAGACCCTATTACTTTCATGAATGTAAGAACCATCGCTCCTGGGTTTTTGAGAAAGTAAAAAGCCACTATGCTGGATAGTAAGCCCGCTCATGTTATAATGAAATGGTTTATCAAAAAAACTGTTCTTTTTAAAAGATATTTTTTGACCGGGATAATCTACAATAAGAGAAAAACGCCTTAAAATATCTCCTCCCAAAGATCCTTGCCTGTCCTCTAAAGATATGCCTTGTATATATATAGAATCCGGAAAAGAAGCTTTGACTTGTTTTAACCTAAAATCACCTATCCGAAGTTCTTCTATTTTGGTTTTACGACCATATATATCTCCATTAAATCCTTTTCCTAAAAAATCCCTGAAAGAATTATTACGTATAGAGATCCCTTTTTCTTTATTTTCAAACAACCACAAAGAAGAACCAGAACCAGAATCTATCAAAAGATTTACGTCTATAAGATCTTCGCCGGATTTATATTTTGCCGCTAAAAATGGTCTTTTCTTTTGATTTACAAAATTAAGCTTAGCTTGATAGCATTTTTTACATTTTTTATATATGTATGATTCCGGATTATAAACCCGTATTGTTTTTTTCATATAATTAATATCCAAAACAAAATCCTTAAAAAAATCATATCCTATAATTCCATGTACAGGAAACCCCATTCTTGGAGAAAAATTAATAGTCTCATCCAAAACCAAATAAATTTTATGATCTGAACTAACGACTTCGCCTATTTTTAACTCGTTATTGGTAGATTTCATTGCTTCTACCGGTTCATTATCCCCCAGCCCTCTAAGATGAATTTTTGAGGCATTTTTAAGTTCTAAAGAACTTTTATTATCAACGCTAAAAATAATTGTAGATCCAACTCCTGTGTCCAAAATAAAGGAAAGTTCAACCCCATTTACCATAACCGGAATTACAATAAGATTATTTGCTAGTTCGAATTTAATTTTTTCATATTTTTTTCCTGTAGGGAACACAAAACTATTCTGCGCAGCAAGAACAAAGGAAAAAAGCAAAAATACAAGTATTATTTTACTTTTCATGAATTGACAAAAATCTGGTGATAAAATCTTCATTACACTAAATATAGAAAAATAGTTGAAAAATTGCACCAAACATGTCTCTATTTCTTAAATTATTATGAAATTTGCCGGTATTTTATTTTTATAAATCAGATTAGATGCCAATAGTATCAAGTAAGGGTAAAGCTATGCCAGAATCTCCAATTAGAAAATTGGTTCCTTTTGCAGAAAAAGCTGCAAAAGAAGGTAAGCACATATATTATTTAAACATAGGTCAGCCAGATATTAAAACACCTGTGGTCGCGATGGAAGCGATACGAAATCACCAACTAGATATCTTAGGCTACAGCCATTCTGCAGGGTTTGAAAGTTTCAGAAAAAAACTCACTATTTATTATGCCAAACATAAAATCGATGTTACAGCAAATGACATCCTTGTTACTACCGGGGGTAGTGAAGCTCTTATATTTACCATGGGAAGCATCACAGACCCCGGAGATGAAATTATAGTTCCCGAACCTTTTTATGCTAATTATTATAGTTTTTCGACACAATCAACCGTTAAAGTAGTACCTGTAATATCTAAAATAGAAAATGGATTTGCTTTACCATCTATAAACGAATTTGAAAAATTGATTACAAAAAAAACCAAAGCTATTCTTATTTGTAATCCGGGAAACCCTACAGGTTACCTGTATAGTAAAGATGAAATAAAACAATTAGCTAAACTGGCAATCCAGTATGATATTTTTTTAATTTCAGATGAAGTGTACAGAGAGTTTGTTTATGACGATTCAGAACATTATTCTATTTTACAAGAAAAAGGATTAGAAGAACATGCTATAATTATAGATTCTGTTTCAAAACGATACAGTATGTGTGGGGCTCGTATTGGTTGTATGATAAGTAAAAACAAAAGCGTTATGCAAACTGCCATGAAATTTGCACAGGCCAGATTGAGCCCTCCTACCCTGGCACAAATAGCAAGTGAAGCAGCTTTAGAAACGCCAGAGTCTTACTACAAAGAAACTGTTGCAGAATATAAATCAAGAAGAGATATCTTAATTGCTGGTCTTAAAAAAATCCCCGGTGTAAAAGTAGCTATACCAAAAGGAGCTTTTTATTGTATTGCCGAACTGCCTATTCAAAATGCAGATCATTTTGCCAAATGGTTGCTGGATGAATTTGATTTGAACAAACAAACAGTAATGCTTGCACCCGCTTCTGGGTTTTATTCAAGCCCCGATAAAGGAAAAAACCAAGTACGAATCGCATACGTATTAAATAAGGACGATTTAACAAAAGCTTTAGAAATATTAAAATTTGCTTTAGAAAAATATACGGGTTAATGAGAATTGAGTACAATAAATCACTAAAAAAATACAATACTTTTGGAATCGATGTGATTGCTGCCAAATTTATCTCTATCAAATCTGAACTTGATCTTAATAGCTTACTAGCAGAAAATAGTACGAAACCCATTTTTGTTTTGAGTGGGGGAAGCAATATGCTATTAACAAAAAATCTGGACTGCCTGGTTGTGCATATTGCAATAAAAGGCATAGAAATTATAGAAGAATCAGACGATTTTGTTATAATATCTGTAAATGCCGGAGAAAAATGGCATGACTTTGTACAATATTGTATTAAAAACAATTTTGGCGGGCTGGAGAACCTCTCTTTAATTCCCGGATATGTTGGCAGTGCTCCAATTCAAAATATAGGAGCGTATGGTGTTGAACTTAAAGACACAATGGTACAATGTGAAACTGTTCATATCTCTACCAGAAAGAAACATGTTTTTTTAAATGAGGATTGTAAATTTGGATATCGTAACTCTATCTTTAAACAAGAAGCAAAGGGTAAACATATCATTACCAAAGTTATATTTAAGTTAACCAAAAAGAACCATATCCTGAATACAAACTACGGAGCTATTGAAAATGCCCTGGTAGATAAAGGAATTATACAACCAACTATTAAAGATGTTTCTGAAGCCGTAATAAAGATTAGACAAAGCAAACTACCAGATCCTGAGCGAATAGGGAATAGCGGTAGTTTTTTTAAAAACCCCGTTATCTCGACCCGTCATTTTACAAAAATACAAGAAAAGTACCCTGCCATCCCTTATTATCAAGTAGATCATGACCATGTTAAAGTTCCTGCAGGATGGCTAATAGAGCAATCCGGTTTTAAAGGAAAACGATGGGGAGATGCTGGTGTACATGAAAAACAAGCCTTGGTTTTGGTAAATTATAATAATGCATCGGGCACAGAAATATTAGATCTATCAAAAAAGATTCAATCTGAAATCAAAGAAAAGTTTGATATTATTCTGGAAACAGAAGTTAATATCATTTAAAGAAAGTACCAATTCTTAATTTTTCATTTATTTCGGGCATAGAAATACATTCTTTGTATCTTTGTACATAAATTTGATTTTTATAACTATGAAACTTTTATTACTTACAATAGGTCTGTTACTTATAGCTTTTGGGGGGATTGCCATTAAATTGTGGGCTAAAAAAGATGGTAAATTTGCAGGTACTTGTGCCAGCCAAAGCCCGTTTTTAAATAAAGATGGTGAGTCCTGTTCTCTTTGTGGAAAAACACCTGATCAATTTTCAAACTGTAACGAAGATGAACATTCTAAATAGTTCTTTAAATCGATCTATTTTGCTCAAAAAAAAATCATTGAAAAAAGAAAATCTTACGCTCCTAGAAGATCATATAAAAAAAGCCAAAGAAGGAAAACAAACATCTTTTAATTATCTTTTGGATACTTTTTGGAATGAAGTATATAATTTTCAATTAAAAAGAACTCATGATGAATATGAAGCTGAAGATATAACCATACAAAGTTTTTCCAGAGCATTTGATAAGATTGACACATTTAAGGAAGAGTATAACTTTAAAACCTGGTTAATACAAATTTCAAAAAATATACATATCGATTTATTACGAAAAAAAAACGCATCCATACAGTCCAAAACCACCACAAAAGTAGATGACTCTGTGTATAAAATCATTGATGACAATCCTACCCCTGAAGATAAATTAATTACAGAACAAAACCTTGCACAACTGCTTCTTTATATTAAACAATTAAAACCTAATTATCAAAAAGTAATCAACCTTCGTTATTTTCAAGAATTAAGCTATAAAGAAATAGCAATACAACTTAATGAGCCTATTAATAATGTAAAAATAAAATTATTACGCGCCAGAAAACTATTAGCAGAAATTATAACCAGTGCTGTGCAAAAAAAATCACCTTAATGTAAAAGACGTAAATTGCTTAATAACACTATACAACGGATCAATCCACTTATCATTAATCTTTTTATCGTATTTTACAAACTTTTGAACAAGTCCCTTTGGAGCAGAAATTTCTTTTTCTATTGCTGTAATATTTATATACTTTTGATTATCCAATAACCATTTTTCTACACGCTTTCTATTGTTTTTTATTTTTTTGGAGTTTACCAATTCTTCGAGCATGACTACATTAATTTCTCTTTATCTTAGACAGAATAACTAATAAATTAAGAAAAAATTTTGTGTTAACTTAATTTTAACTTGGTGTTAACGCTCTGTATGATTAAGGTTTTTCTGTAAACTAAATCATTATAAAATGAACAACCGCCCCTAATATCTCCTCAAACTTGTACCCATTCTAGCTATTAACACTTTAACCAGTACTATAACAAATAATACCATTTTAACTTTGAAATAGTGCGCATAGAAATTGAATTTATTTTTTAAGTATCAAGGCAAAAAGCTTGTGCCAGACTTGATCTGGCATCAAGCATAGCTATAGTTACGGTTATATTTTTTAACGAAGAATAGACGAAAAAGAAATAATTTATTAGTGCTATTTCAAAGTTAAAATGGCATAATATATCTAACAACATTATCATTACAACTTAGAAAAACACATATACTAATAGCATATTTTATCTTTTTACAAACAAAACATACCTTTTATTTAAGAATAACTAAATACTAATGTTAAAAAAACACCAAAAACAAATTATTAATAAGTCAAAAACGACAGTTCATGAAATAAAAACGACAGTTCATGAAAACAGTTCTATTTTTCAATATCCATTAAGATATATTTGAGTTATTCTTAACAATTTAATAACAAACTCAAATGAAAAATTACTTAAAAACTTTTGTAGCATCAGGAATTTTGATTTTTGCTTCTTGTGAAAAAGATTCAACTATTGAAACTACAGATGAGCTTTCTCAAGAAATATCTAAAGATGTTATTTCTAAAGTAGCAAAAATAGGCTTCAATCCTAATGGGCTAGAAAAACGAACAGTTACAGATATTGACGGAACTAAAGAAGAAGTGTACATATTAGAAGGTGATATCAAAATGACTTATGACCAAATCATGAAAATGGACATAGGTAATGGAGTACAAAGCAAACAATATCAAACCACCAATTTAGTAAGTACCCCAAGAACAGTTCGTGTTGTAGGATATACAGGAAATGACAGGTTTGGACTAAGTGCTGTAGCACAGAGAGGACTACAATATGCTGTAGCAAATTATAATGCTCTAAATATCAACATCCAGTTTAATGTAGTTTTTTCTTCTAGCTTTAATGCCAATGACATTGTAGCATATACAGAAACTACTGCTTCTATCATAGCTCAAGATGGAGTGCGTGGAGAAGCTGGTTTCCCTCAATCGGGAGAGCCGTTTAAAAGAATCAAAATTAACGGAGGTGCTAACAGAAATGATGATGACCAATTATTAGAAGGATTATTTACTCACGAATTAGGGCATTGTTTTGGATTAAGACATACAGACTGGAACACCAGAAAATCTTGTGGACAACAAGGAGAACCTGTAGGGTCTGATGGAGCTATTCATATACCGGGAACGCCAGGAGCCAGCCAGGATGATTCTTCTATAATGAACGCTTGTTTTCCTTATAACGAAGGTGAATTTGGACAATATGACAAAGTAGCTTTAGAATATCTGTACTAAACAAATTAAAAAACTGACTACTATATTAATAGTAGAAAAAGATCAAATCAAAATAGCATCCATTACAGTGGATGCTATTTTATTTTATAATCATTTCTTACAATGAGCTATACAAATAAAATAAACTTGTTTAAAACCTTATCAAAATCATAACTTTTAAATCTACTAGGTAGTAATCTAAGCTTTCTTTGTATTTTTGCTAAAAATATTGCTTGTATGAATAACAATGTTACTAGTGTATCGCCCCCTAAAGGAAAACCGAAATGGCTGCGAGTTAAGCTTCCTACAGGAAAAAAATATACTGAACTGAGAGGATTAGTAGACAAATACAACCTGCATACTATATGTACATCCGGAAGTTGCCCTAATATGGGTGAATGCTGGAGCGAAGGCACCGCAACTTTTATGATATTAGGAAACATTTGTACGCGTTCTTGTGGTTTTTGTGGTGTAAAAACAGGAAGACCTGAAACTATAGATTGGGAAGAACCCGAAAAAGTAGCTCGATCTATAAAACTTATGAATATAAAACATGCTGTCATCACCTCTGTAGACAGAGATGATATTTTGGATGGCGGATCCATTATCTGGGCAGAAACCATTCAGGCAATCCGAAGAATGAATCCTGATACTACATTAGAAACATTAATACCTGATTTTCAAGGAAAAACACATAATATAGATCGAATTATAGCTGTTAAACCTGAAGTAGTTTCTCACAACATGGAAACCGTAAAAAGATTAACCAGAGAGGTTAGGATTCAAGCCAAATATGAGCAAAGCCTACAAGTGTTAAACTACCTTAAGCAAAATGGCATAGAGCGTACAAAAAGTGGCATCATGCTTGGACTTGGAGAAAAAGAAGAAGAAGTAATACAAACACTTACAGACCTTAGAGCTGTTAATTTAGATATTGTAACTATAGGGCAATATCTGCAACCAAGTAAAAAACATCTTCCTGTAAAAGAATTTATAACTCCCGATCAGTTTAAAAAATATGAAGAAATTGGTCTAAAAATGGGATTCAGACATGTTGAAAGTGGCGCTCTTGTTAGATCTTCATACAAAGCACAAAAGCACTTAACGTAATTAAAAAAGCAGTACATACTTAATGAACACTCCTGTTAAAATTGCCATTAATGGCTTTGGAAGAATCGGTCGTAATTTATTTAGGCTATTAATAAATCACCCTCAAATACAAGTTGTTGCTATAAATGATCTTGCAGATGCAAAAACCCTGAGCCACCTATTAAAATACGACAGTATACACGGTATACTTCCTTATGAAGTAACGCATAATCAGGATTATATTATAGTTCAAAACAAAGCCACTCCGTTACTTAACAAAAAAGATCCGGAGCATTGCAACTGGGAGATATACGATGTAGATATAGTTATAGAATCTACCGGTAAATTCAAAACCAAATCTGATGCAGAAAAACATTTGAAAGCCGGTGCAAAAAGAGTTATTCTTTCTGCCCCAGCAATAGAGGATAGTATCAAAACCATTGTAATGGGGGTTAATGACCACATACTGGACGGATCAGAAACCATACTATCAAATGCATCCTGCACCACCAATAACGCTGCACCAATGATCAAGGTAATTAATGATCTGTGTGGTGTAGAACAAGCATATATTACTACCATACACAGTTACACCACAGACCAGAGCTTACACGATCAACCACACAGAGACTTAAGACGTGCACGAGCTGCCGGTCAATCTATCGTTCCTACAACCACAGGGGCAGCAAAAGCTTTGACAAAAATATTTCCAGAATTAAGCAATGTCATAGGGGGGTGTGGCATAAGAGTTCCTGTTCCTAACGGATCCCTTACCGACATTACATTTAATGTAAAAAAAATAACTTCGATACAAGAAATTAATGACGAATTCAAAAAAGCTTCTGAAACAAACTTAAAAGGTATTTTATCTTATACTGAAGACCCTATCGTTTCTGTTGATATTCTGGGCAATCCGTACTCCTGCACGTTCGATTCTTTAATGACTTCTGTAATAGGGAAAATGGTAAAAATCATAGGATGGTATGACAATGAAATTGGGTATAGTAACAGAATAATAGATTTAATTATTAACATTTGTAAGAAATAACTATCTTAGTTGACATATTTCATAAGAAAAAATGCCAACCCAAATCAAATATTATATAATTAAAATTTTTCTTGCTTGTTGTTTTTTTAGTTTCTCCCAAACTGCAGAGCATCTACAAAAAACCCCAATACAAGACTCGATTGATAATTATCTTACTAATGCCTCTCGGTCTATTGACAAAGCCAGCCTGGAACCTGCACTTTCTAATATTATAAACGCCAAAGAACTTGCAGTCCTAAAACAGGATAAAAAATATATTGCAAAAACCAACATGATACTTGCAAAATTGTATCGTGAACTAGGAGATTTAAAAAAAGCCGAGCAACTAATCCTTGATGCTATTACGTTTCAAAAAGAAAACAATGACCCCTATATGCTATCCAGCTCCTATACGATTTATGGATCTATAGCTATAAAGCTTAAAAAATACAATACTGCTTTAAAAACCCTGGAAGAAGCACTAATATTAACCAGAAAGAATAAAATCAAAGATCAGGAAGGTATTATAAAACTATATATGGGGCTTTTGGCACTTGCACAAAAGCAACCCGAATTAGCTATACAACATTTTAATAGCGGACTTCCTATAATACACTCTTTTGACCAATATTACTACAAGGCAAAACTGTATATAAACAAAGCCCAAGCACAGCTATCCCTTAATAAACCAGACGAAGCAAAACAAACAAATGACCTGGCTATGCAAATTGGCATAGAAATGGGCTATTCAGAAATACGATCTGAATGCTTTGAATTATATAGCCAGATATATGAAAAAAAACAAGAATACCCTATATCTTTATTTAATCTTAGAGCACACGAAAAAATAAAAGACTCTTTATTTAATACTAATAAAGAAATTATAGCACAGGAAGCCGGTGCCAAGCTAAATCTAAATGAACATAATGTTTTAATTGAAGAACTAACCGAAGAAAACATCCAACAACAAAGGTCTTTAAAATTAGGTCGACTAACAACAATACTAAGTATTGCTTTGATCACCATATTATCGCTATTAACACTTTCTTTATATAAAAACAATAATTTAAGGGCTAGGGCAAACGAGTTATTGCAAAATAAAAATAGTGAACTTATACTTGCTAAAGAAAATGCCGAAAGGGCAAGCGAAGCAAAAGTTCAGTTTTTATCCACCATTACCCACGAATTAAGAACACCACTATACGCTGTTACAGGATTAACTCATTTGTTACTCGAAGAAAGCCCCACTCCCAACCAAAAAGAACATCTTAATTCTCTTAAATTTTCTGGAGAATACCTTTTGTCACTAATAAACAACATATTAGACCTCAATAAATTAGAAGCAAATAAGGTAGAGGTAGAAAACACCTCGTTTAACCTGAAAAAACGAATAAACGATGTTCTAATCGCTTTGGGCAAGTCTGCAAAAGACAGAAACAATAATCTACATTATGAATTTGACGAATCCATACCTCCAAAACTTAAAGGAGATCCTTTAAAAATTTCTCAAATCCTTATCAACCTTATTGGTAACTCTATAAAATTTACACAAAATGGAGATATCTGGATTCGGGTAAAAAAAATCAACCAAATCGAAAATAAAATATTTCTCAGTTTTGAAATTAAAGATAATGGTGTTGGCATATCTGAAAAAAAACAACTTACAATTTTTGAAAATTTCACACAAGGTTCTGTGCAAATCAACAGAAAATTTGGAGGAACAGGACTCGGCTTGTCTATCGTTAAAAACTTATTATCACTAATGGATAGTGAAATAAAACTAAAAAGTGAATTAGATAAAGGATCTACATTTTCATTTGATCTAAAGTTTGATATTTTTGAAGATAAAAGCACTGATTATACTGAAGAGGCTAAAAAAATTGATTATGATCTAATGATTGACAAATACATTTTAGTCGTTGAAGACAATAAAATCAATCAATTAATTACCCGAAAAATACTAGAGAAAAATAAAATAAAGTGCGATGTAGCAGACAATGGCGATATTGCTGTATCAAAAACCAAAGAAAGCTCCTTTGATTTAATCCTTATGGATATCCACATGCCGGGAATTAGCGGAATAGAAGCTACCAGACAAATAAGAGCTTTTAATAAAGATATACCCATTATTGCATTAACCGCAGTTACACTGGATGATAATCTGGAAGAATTTTATGAAAATGGTTTTAATGATATTATACCCAAACCATATAAAACTGAAGAGTTTTTTACAAAACTTCACAAAGCACTAATAAAAAATCAAACTACAGCCTGATTTTCGGCATAATATTTGGTGATGCCTTAGTTGGTTTATATTAATACTTATAAACCACATTTGAGTTAGCCAAAACTTATATAAAAAATGAGACCAAATAAGGTCTCATTTTTTATATAATCTAATATTTTATCATCAAAAATGTTTGAATTATCCACAAACATCATCCGCATAGGTTGATACCACAATCTGTCAGAAATATCTTTATTTAATCTAACATAATCTTTTTCTGTAGTAATTATAAATTCAAGATCATTTAACTTTTTCAAATCCTCATGAGTAAAATTATGATGGTCAGGAAAACCAATGTGGTCAAATTTTAAACCTAATGACACATAATAATCCAATAAAGGTTTTGGATTTGCAATACCCGTTACCAAAGTAAAATTTATATCCTGCAAAGAATCCAACGTTTTTATCCCAGAAGCATTTACAATATGCTCTTGGTAATCAATTGTTGCAAAAAACAGATGTTGATTATATTGAAGCTTAAGTTTTTTAGCAATTATCCCTCTTTCTTCAAAAGAGATATCCTTAGGGCACTTTGTAACAACAACTATATTTGCTCGATTAGCCCCTTTTCTTGGTTCTCTTAAATTTCCGGTAGGCAAAACTATATCATCACAATAAAGATCATAATACGCGGTAAGCAAAATATAAAAACCTGCTTTTACCTTACGATGTTGGTATGCATCATCCAGCACAATAACCTCTGGCTGAGGGGATAATGACCGTAAATTTGATATCCCGTTTCGCCTGTCTTCATCTACAGAAACTATAACATCTTCAAATTTTTTTTTAAACTGAAGAGGCTCATCCCCTACCTGTTTTGCAGTACATGAAGGCATTACTACCTGAAACCCCTTTGTTTCCCTTTTATACCCCCTGCTAAGTGTTGCTAACACAACTTTATTTTTAAGCAACGAAATTAAATATTCTACCATTGGTGATTTACCTGTGCCCCCAACACTTAAATTACCAACAACAATAACCGGAAAATGATATGTGGCCGATTTTTTTATTCCAAAATCATACATCCTATTTCGCAACCATGTAACCAAATAATAAAAAGGAACAAAAGGCAAAAGTAATTTTCGAAGTAAATTCACGTACTTAATATTTTCAATAATATATTTATTCAACAAAAGTATAAAACGAAACTTTGATTATTGACAAAAGTTTTTTTACATTCCATTTTTATTACAAGAAATAGTATTTCTTTTATTTTAACAAAAACAAACACCTATCCTAATGCAAATAAAAGAAGTTATTGATCACCTGGAAGATTTAGCCCCCACAGCTTATGCTGAGGATTTTGACAATATTGGTTTATTGGTAGGAGAACCCGAAACTATCGTAACCGGAGTTTTGGTAACCCTGGACACTCTGGAAAGCACAATAGACGAAGCTATTCAAAATAACTGTAATCTAATTATTAGTTTTCATCCTATTGTTTTTAAAGGAATAAAAAAGTTTAATGGTACTAATTATGTAGAACGAGTGGTAATCAAAGCTATCAAAAACGATATTGCCATTTTTGCCATTCATACCGCCCTGGACAACTCCTTATATGGTGTAAACAATATGATCTGTGAACAATTAGGATTAATAAACCGTAAAATCCTTATTCCGCAAAGCGGAAACATAAAAAAACTAGTAACCTACGCCCCTGTTGATCAAGCCGAAAAATTGCTTAGCAAACTTTTTGAAGCCGGAGCAGGAACGATTGGCAACTATGATAATTGTAGTTTTTTGTCTAACGGAACAGGCTCTTTTAAACCTAAAGAAGCCGCTAACCCGGTTATTGGTGAAATAGGAAAAACCCATAAAGAAAAAGAAACACAGATTCAGGTTACCTATCCAAAACATTTTGAAAGCAAAATACTAAAAGCTCTTTTTGAAAACCACTCTTATGAAGAAATAGCATACGAAATCACCACACTAGAAAATAAAAATCAAAACATTGGAATGGGAATGATTGGAGAGCTTCCTGATCCTGCAAAAGAAATTGATTTTTTAAAACACATTAAAAAGGTTTTTGGTTCTGGCTGTATCAGACATTCGTCTTTATTAAACAAACCCATAAAAAAAGTAGCTGTATTAGGAGGTAGCGGAAGTTTTGCGATTAGTAATGCACAACGTGCAGGAGCAGATATTTTTATCACTGCCGACTTAAAATACCATCAATTTTATGAGGCAGAAAAAAGGCTTATACTTGCCGATATTGGTCATTATGAAAGTGAGCAGTACACAAAAAACTTAATTGTTAGTTATCTTCAAAAAAAAATCAGTAATTTTGCAATCATTTTATCGGATAAAAATACCAATCCTATTCAATACATATAAAATATGGCAAAGAAAGAAGTTACTGTTGAGCAAAAATTAAGAGCTTTATATGACTTGCAATTAATTGACTCTAGAGTTGATGAGATCAGAAATGTGCGCGGAGAGTTACCCTTAGAGGTGGAAGATCTTGAAGATGAAGTAGCCGGATTAAACAAAAGATTAGAAAAGTTAAACAATGACCTTGACACTATAGATGAAGGCATTAAAACTAAAAAAAATCTGATCGAAGAAGCAAAAGCACTGATCAAAAAGTACGGAGAACAACAAAAAAATGTTCGCAACAATCGTGAGTACAATTCTCTGAGCAAGGAAATCGAGTTTCAGGAATTAGAAATCCAATTGGCCGAAAAGCACATCAAAGAGCACAAAGTTCAAATTATTCAAAAAAACGAAATCATTGACCAAACCAAAGGAAAACTTGCTGAACGCAACAATCACCTTAGTCATAAAAAAGGAGAACTTGATGCAATTTTAGCAGAAACAGAAAAAGAAGAACAAGCTTTACTATCCAAATCTGAAGACTATCAAAGAGAGATCGAAGAGCGTCTGGTATCTGCATATAAAAGGATCAGAGAGAATGTAAAAAACGGGCTTGCTGTTGTAGCTATCGAGCGTGGAGCATCCGGAGGGTCTTTCTTTACTATCCCTCCTCAAGTTCAAATGGAAATTGCTTCTCGTAAAAAAATTATTACAGATGAGCATAGTGGCAGAATCCTGGTAGACCAAGAACTTGCCAGAGAAGAAAAAGAAAAAATGCAAGCACTTTTTTCTAAATTATAGCAAAAAGCACTTAAACAACATACAGCCTCAGTTAAACTGAGGCTTTTTTGATTTTACAAACAATGAACCATATTCTTATCATAGGATTTGTTTGGCCAGAACCCAACTCCTCGGCTGCAGGAAGCAGAATGATGCAACTTATAGAATTATGCATCTCTCAAAACTGGAAAATAACCTTTGCCAGCCCTGCTACAGAAACAAAACACATGTTCAACCTTAAGGACATCAATATATCTACAGCAATCATAAAACCAAATAGCACCTGCTTTGACACTTATCTAAAAAAAATCCGTCCTGATATCGTTTTATTTGACAGATTTATCATGGAAGAACAGTTTGGATGGAGAGTATCCCAGCAATGCCCGGAGGCTATAAAAATATTAAATACAGAAGATCTTCATTGCCTTAGAAAAACACGTCAGGAATGTTTTAAAAACAAAAAAGAATTTGAAATCAAAGATCTCATAAATAACGAATATACCAAAAGAGAGATCGCTAGCATATACCGGTGTGACCTTTCTTTAATTATTTCAGATTTTGAAATGAAAATATTGAAGGATATTTTTAAGATAGACAAAAACCTGCTACTACATATTCCTTTTTTATTAGAACCAATAACTACCAAAACAAAAAAAGAGTGGCCAAATTATTATAGCAGAAAACATTTTATTACTATTGGCAATTTTCGTCATGAACCAAACTGGAACAGCGTTTTATATCTTAAAGAAACCATCTGGCCTTTAATCCAAAAAGAACTTCCGGAAGCCGAACTACATATCTATGGGGCATACCCTCCTCAAAAAGCGACTCAATTACACAATCCAAAGCACAGATTTTATATTAAGGGGTGGACAAAAAATGCAAACGAAGTTATGCAAAAGTCCAGGGTTTGTCTTGCTCCATTGCGATTTGGCGCAGGCATTAAAGGGAAATTAGCAGAAGCAATGCTTTGTGGTACACCTAGTATAACAACAACAATTGGAGCAGAAGGAATGCTTAATGAAGAATCAGACTGGAATGGTTTTATCACAAACGACCCTATAGAATTTGCCAAAGCAGCCATACACGTATATTCTAACCCAAGTATCTGGCATCAAGCGCAACAAAATGGAATAGAGATCATAAATACCATGTTTCAAAAAAAAACATTTTCTGTTTTATTTACAGATCAAATTTTAAAAATACAAAACGACATAAAACAGCACAGGGACAATAACTTTATAGGTTCAATGTTGCAATACCACGCTATTAGAAGTACAGAATTTATGTCTCGCTGGATAGAAGAAAAAAACAAAACAAAATAATCTGTTCTGTTTTACACTCAATACTTTATCAAAAAATATTTTTTTTCAATATCAAAAACAAAAAAGCCTTTCCACATAATATGAAAGGCTTCTGTATTTTAAATACGCAAGCATTTTATTACAATGCAGCTACGTGTTTTGCTAATTGAGATTTTAGGTTAGCCGCTTTGTTTTTATGAATAACATTATTTTTAGCTAACTTATCCAACATAGAAACAACAGTAGGAAACAAAGTCTCTGCCTCTTTCTTTTCAGACTCACGTAGCTTTTTTATAGCATTACGTGTAGTTTTATGCTGATATCTGTTTCTAAGACGCTTTGTCTCGTTACTTCTAATTCTTTTTAATGCTGACTTATGATTTGCCATCTCTCTCTCTATTAAATTTCTTTACTATAAAATTCGTAGCCCGTAGGGGAATCGAACCCCTCTTACCAGGATGAAAACCTGGCGTCCTAGCCGATAGACGAACGGGCCATTTTCCTTTTCAAGGATTGCAAATTTATAGCTTTTACTTTAAACCTGCAATTAATTTCATTATTTGTAGCCCGTAGGGGAATCGAACCCCTCTTACCAGGATGAAAACCTGGCGTCCTAACCGATAGACGAACGGGCC
>NZ_CDSBKO010000027.1:0-71783 GCF_977115655.1 Aquimarina sp. | reverse complement strand
ACAAAAATATAGCCTATAAAGAATCTAATCAAGATGTACTTAGACGGATGCATACCTATTTTTCGCCAGTATCAGATTTTGACGAGATTAATATTCGGACTTATGTCAAGTCAAATAGTAAATCTGGAGTTTATTTTTTAAATATCGAAGGCGGAAAAAAATTATCCTGTAAAGTCGCAAAAGGAATTTCAGAACTTCCATATCGATTTTCAGAAATTAATAGGACTGACAAAAAATATCAATCACAGAACTCAGAGTTTAACGACAGGCTTTACATGGAGTTTACAATAGGAAAAGAACAAACTGAAAAATCCGAATTGGATAAATGGTTAACTGAGAGATATGCCCTTTTTCAAGATACGAACGAATCGATTAACGAATTTGAAATACACCATTTGGAATGGCCGATTAACGAAATAGAATTACACAGTTTGGATATAGATTATCCAAGGTTTGAAAAATTGATAAATGAGAAACCGAGTAAAACACATTATTCCAAAGGAGTACAAGTGATTGCGTGGGGAAAAATTAAAAAGAAACTATATATAACACTTAAAGCATTCGTCTTGCCGGTAGTGGACTGCCTAATCATTTTAAAACAAAATTTTTAAGCCACTTTTCTGTTTTATTATTTAGATTTTCTTGTTCAACTTCTATAGTAGTTTTATACCCTGGGGGCAGAATGCAATCTTTTTATATTATACCACTTAATATATTGGTCAATTATAAAATGGGCATTTAAAAATGAATTGAATTTATATCGATATACACATTCATATTTAAGAGTTTTAAAGAAGGGTTCTGCTACTGCATTATCCCAAGAATTTCCTTTTCGACTTATGGATTGGGTTATCTTTAGGTTTTTACTTAATAGATTTTTCATTGTATCCACTGCTTACCGAATTTGCACTTTGACCTGATTGTAATAACTCTACAATCATTACCTTAAATTCATTATCATACTTTTTTACCATATTCAAATGTAATGTTATGGGCTGTATTTTTTTGTCCTGATAAAAGTAGACATTCCAATATTACCTGAAAAAAGTTGGTGCGACTCCAAAACCAGAACCAAACCAAACATTCAAATGGCCACAGACACAACCTTTTATTGTATATGGTCAACTTATTAGCATTACACTTCGTTCTTAAATAAGTCTGTTTTTTAAACCATATTTAATTAGACCAACAACATTAATAGAGTTTGTTTTTAAAAGCAAGTTTTTTCTATGGTCATCTACGGTATACCTCGAAATAGATAATGCTTTTGAGATTTCTTTAGAGCTTTTTTCTTCAGAAACAAGTCTTAGTATTTGCAATTCTCTTTCGGTAAATGTAGTTTTAACGGTTGTTTTTGTTTGTTTTCTGGATAATATTTCTTTAGCAAAAGGCTCAATATACCTTTCGTTTTTTAGTATGGCATCTATTGCATTAAATAAATCGATCGATGATGTGTTTTTACTTAGATATCCTTCTATATCAAATTCTATTAATTGTTCTATAAGTGTAGGATTTGTATAGCTTGTCAAAACTAAAATCTTGGATTTAATATTTTCTTTCCTTATATGATTAATCAAGACCAACCCATCTACATCTGGCAAATTTATATCTGTGATTATTAAATCTACAGTATTTTTTCTCAAAAATAGCAAAGCACTATTAACAGAATAAGAAATGTTAACAACACGGTACTTGGTACTTATAATTTTAGACAAACTCTCTGCAAATATTTTGTGGTCATCTAAAATGAGAATTTTAGTCATACTTAAAATTTTTATAAGGAAAATTCTATTCAAAAGAACTCCATTTGGCATATATAAAAAATAAAATCCCCGCCAGATTAAAGATAAAATTACTGAAATATTTTATACTACTGGTTATTTTTATACTATTGAATATTTTCATACTATCAATGAACCCTGGTTGCAAAAAAATGGACGCATAAGCTTAAAAAGCTAAACAAAAAATTTTTAATCCTGCATTGAGAATCTAATTTTTTGCTTGCCCCGGAAACAAAATATATTTAGAAAGCATACATTGTGAGTTAGCCCAAAGGTTATTGATTAAAGATAGAATTTCATCTTTTTGGTATAGATGTTTAGGTTTTTTAAATAAAAAAATACACTTGTAAAAAACCAGAAACCTTCTTTTTCAATTGGTTATGAAGTTGATGACTTTAAAAAAAGCTACCCCCCTGAATTTAGGGGTATGTAAATACTTATTAAAGTCATTAATTTGCAATGCAATTATGTCTCTTTTCAGGAATATAAATGTAAAATTGAGATTTCGTTTATTAGTTATAAGGTTGAGTTTGTGCTAGTACGTTTCAATTTTAAGAGGGTGTCTGATAAATCAAGCGCCCTCTTTTTTCTGTTATAGATATTTTGATTAAAAAAATCTAAGAGAGAGAGAGAGTTATTGATTTTTTTTGTGATTTTAAGGTAACTTTTAATATAATCAGGTTTTATGAAAAATGATATAAGGAGTTTTATTTAGTCTTAGTGAATTTTTAAACCAGATTTGGTTTAAAGTTCAAGTATACCATAATATCCATTAGTATTTTAGAATTTAATGATAACACGTTAATCCATGAAACTATATTTTTTTCTGCTCTGTTTTTTCTGCTTTAAATCACTTTTGGGGCAAGATCATTTTAACCAGAAAATTTTTGATAGTATCGAAAAAGACACATGGTCCTCCATATATAATGATCCAGAAAAAACATTAAAAAACAGCTTAAAATTATTTGAATACAATAATAATAAACCTGAAAATTATGTAAAAAGCTCTAAATTAATTGCAATTTCTTATATGTTATTAGGAAAAAGTGATTCTTCTCAAGTTTATTTCAAGAATGCAATTAAGAGGTCTAAGTTATTAAATGATCCAAAATATTTTATTGATAGCGTTATAGCATATTTTAATTTAGAAATAAACAATCCGGATCTGTCAAATATAACTAAGTTACTTTATGAAGTTCTTTTTATTTCAAAACAATATCCCGATCGCTTTGAATTAGAAAGAGCAAAAATAGAAACCTTTTTGGGGGATGTTTACTACAATAATAAAGAGTATAAAAAAGCCAAACATTTATATTCAAAAGTTTCTAATTCAAAAGATAGCTTGATAAAGAGTAATGCTTATAGAGCATTAGAAGGAGTATGTTTTAAATTAAAAAAATATAATTTAGGATTGTTTTATGCCCACGAAAGTTTACGGTATATACCAGACACAAATATTATAAACAAGGCTATAACTTATAAAAGAATTGGAAGAAATTATTTGTTTATAAATCAAATTGATCTGGCATCAGATTATTTGAAAAAATCTTTGAAGCTCCAAAACCAAATTAATTTTCATGCTATAAAAGGAAAAACAAATTATTATCTGGGGCTAGTAGCAAGGAAAAAAAAATCCCTTAACGAATTAAAATATCTAAACATAGCCGAAACAGAAACAAAAAAAGTTGGGAATATTGAATATTTGATGAATACATATCTTAAAAAATCCTACTACTATTCAAGAATGAACGATCTCAAAAAAGAAGGTTATTATTATAATCTGTACTCTTCCTTACAAGATAGCTTATATAATTCTGAACAAAATAAAATAAAAATAGAACTAGATACAAAATATGACATCCAGGCAAAAGAACAGGCTCTGCGGTTTAAGGATTCTTTAATACATAAAGAAAGAACCTTAAATAAATTTTTAATCTTAGCTTTTATAACTATAAGTATTGCAATAGGGATTGTTTTTTATTTTTTTACAGAAAAAAATAAAATGAAAAAATTATTATATGATGAAAAACTAAATTCTCTTCTGAACGAACAAATGAACGAAATCATTAAAGCAAAATTAGAAGCTAAAAATGCAGAAAGAAAAAAGATAGGAATGCAATTGCATGATGGTTTGGCAAATTTGTTATGCTCTTTGAAAATGGAGTTAACAAAAATAGAATCTAATACATCCATTTATGAAATCACCAATGTTATAGACCATATTTATGATGAAATGAGATCCCTGTCGCATAACTTAATTCCAAATTATATTACAAAAGTAGAGTTTTCTGATCTCACTCTATTAATAGAAAACAAGTTGAAATCGGCAGGGATTAGATCTCAATTTGCTTTTAACAAAAAAGAAAAAATAAACTCAATTAATCAAAAAATATTATTACAAATATACAGGATACTACAAGAGTGTTGTAGCAATGTTATTTTACACTCAAATGCGTCGCAAGTATGGGTATCTTTTATATTATATACAGGGGAGTTGCATGTTTCGATAGAAGATAATGGGGTAGGGATAAAAAAACTAAGAAAAAACAATAATGGAATAGGTATTAGAAACATAAAAGATCGAATAAATTCAGTACAAGGTAACATAAAGCTTTTTTCTTGTTCAGATAAAGGATGTCAAATTTCATTTACAATTCCACTTAAAAATAAAAAATACCATAATGCTTTTAAAAAAGGTGTGACTAAAACTGAAACCCCGGTATTTCTCAATTAGAAACATAGTTTTAAAGCGACTTTCGGGCCGGCCGTTTTCAATTAAAATGTGTGCTCCTGTCATTAATGCAGAGTGCAAAACAAGAAACAATCTTTTTATAATGTTTGCTATATTAATAATTTTAATCCCTTATAGTCAAAAGCTTATAGGCAGTATCCCATCTGCTTTATAGATAAACCTATCATAGTCAGAACTCTTTTAACAAAAGGTATGAGAAATAATTTTGGATCAAAGTAGCAGTGTGATTATAAGCAATAATTCAATCATTTTGACTCGTCCTAAAAAAAGTTTACAGATTATTGACTTATCCCATTTTAACTTTGAAATAGCACTAATAAATTATTTCTTTTTCTTCTGTTCTTCATTAAAAAATATAACCCTAACTACAGCTATGCTTGATGCCAGATCAAGTCTGGAACAGGCTTTTTGCCTTGAATACTTAAAAAACATATTCAATTTCTATACGCACTATTTCAAAGTTAAAATGGTATAAATCCTGGTATAGGTTTACAATCTTTGACTTCCTTCCTTCTGGGAAAGGTTGGGGCTGGGGTATGCTGAGTTTCGATAAAATTATTCAATGCTATTATAAACTAGAGCCTAAAACAAATAATTTTACCTCTCTGTTTTATAAAGAAGTATTTACCTTTATAAATTATTTTGCATAGCAAATTTAATATCAAATAAACTTACAAATTACTTTGGTTATGTTTTTTTAAAAGACTAATATCAAAGGAAATTATGTGCGCATAAAATAATCTGTAATAGCTTATGTTTACAAGCCTTTTTGATGAGTTTCTGTATACCAACAAAAAGTTAACTATTAGTTAAAAAAAGTTTATGAAAGTAAGATCAAAAAACATAAACAATTTATTTTCAACTAATTGTGTTTGTTTGGTTTTAATAAGGAATAGATTTACGGTTTAACCGCATCCTTTCTATTGATTAAGATTTGTAAATTTGATTGCGATATTAAAATTAGATTATTTGATAGGTGATTTAATGATAATACAAGCCTTCATTTTTATTTTGGAATTAGACAGATTTAAATAGAAAAAAAATATTTAGAGAAGTTGAATTTCAATTTTTTTCAATATTCTGAACTAATAAAAAACGAACAATTTAAGACAAAATGTGGGTCAAATGGCGAAGCCTTGCTTGTTTGTTTGATCGATTTTATAAAAAAGTAACTTTTAAATAGTAAAATACCTTTAGATAAATAGTTTTGATTTATTTATAGTTAAATATGAATGTCAGTTAGTAGATAATTAAATTTGTAATATATTGATTATGATTTTGATACATTCAAAATAAGATAAAATTATAGATTTGTTATTTATAGCAATTTATTACCCCACCTCATTTTTTAAAATAGATAGATTCAAGCGATTTTTTATGGTTTGAATTTGTTTAATTTTTCAGAATATTTTTCAATATTCTTGATTTTTAAAACATAGTTAATGGCTTAATGTAAGCCAAATGGCGAAGCTTTATCTTAAATTAAAATAATTTTATCAACATCATTTAAAAATGAAAAAGAAGATTGATCCCTCTAGGGAATGGTATGTGTTATATGTAAAGTCACGTCATGAGAGGAAAATTGAGGCTTTACTAAAAGAGAATGGCATCAAGACGTTTTTACCATTGGTAAAAACGGTTAGAAAATGGAGTGATCGAAAAAAGATAATCGAATCTCCACTATTTCCTTCGTATCTTTTTGTGAAGATTAATTTTAGAAAAGAGTCAGAAAAAGTTTTGGCAATAAAAGGGTTTTGCTTTTTTGTAAGATTTGGAACCGATTTTGCAATAATTCAAGAGCATGAAATCAATTCTATTAAGCTTCTTATGGAAATAGAAGCATCTATGGAAGTTGAAAATAATGAAATTCAACCGCAAGTAGGAGAGCATAGAAAAATAGAAGTAGGCGCGCTAGGTGGTTTGGGGTGCGAAATTATTAAAGTTAACAATGAAAATAAAATTATAGTTAGAATCGACTCTATAAATCAAAATATATTAGCAACAATTCCTTCATCTTATCTTACACAGTTAGCTGCGGTATAATGATATTCTTACTTAGCAATGCTCATTATAAGCTAAACCAATTTATTTTTTTTTTGAATTATCAATGTAGACTCATGCATTAATTATGATTAAACCTATGCTTTTTTAAGCAAGTTGCTCTGTGAGTTTATTTTACGTTTTGGATATACTTCAGAGCTTATTATTTTACCCTTTATATAGATTGTTAATAAAAAAACATATTGCCTGACTCTCATTGTTTCATATCATAAAAATAGTAAAATCTATTTAAACCAACTTAAAATATATTAACAAGTAATACTTATAGTATTTGGTAACCAGATGTTTAAAACGACAATCGCTGTTTTAAGCCAACAGTACTTGTTTAATACTTTAATTAATTTTTAAACGCAAATAATTTCTAATTATGGATTCACTTAAAAAGTACCACTTGTCTGAAGAGGCAAGAATTATAACTCCCACACTTCCGGGAGAAAAATCAAAAGCATTATTAAGTTTACAAGCACAGATTGAAGGAAGTGTTGTTTCGTACCCACGAAACATGCCTATAGCTATAAAAAGAGCAAAGGGAAGTATTATAGAAGATGTTGATGGCAATCATTTTATTGACTTTTTTGGCGGATGTGGAGTTTTGAATGTAGGTCATGGTAATGAGTATGTATTAGAATATGTTAAAGAGCAGCAATCGGATTTAATACATGCATTGGATTTTCCCACAGAAAATAAACTTAGTCTGATCCAAAAAATAATAGGACACTTACCCGAGGAAATTCGAGAAGATTACAAAGTAAGTTTTGGGGGGCCAACAGGTTCTGACGCTATAGAGGCGGCTATTAAATTAGCAAAAATAAAAACAGGCAGAGATGGTATAATTGCTTTTACAGGTGGCTATCATGGTATGACTTCTGGAGCTTTAGCAGTAACTTCAGATATATTTTTTAGAAATCACATTACTTCTTTAATGCCCAATGTTCATTTTGTTCCTTACAATTACCCGTATCGTGATAAATCAACTACAGCAGAGAACGAAAATACTATTTCGGGGATTGAATATTTTAAAAATGTATTGACTAATGGGCATTCTGGGATAACAAAACCAGCAGCGATCCTTTTAGAGCCAATTCAAGGAGAAGGAGGAAACATAGTTCCTGAAGAAGGATATCTGGAAGAATTAGTTAGAATAGCTCATGAAAATGATGTTCTGGTAATATTTGATGAAATTCAAAGTGGATTCTTTAGAACAGGAAGCTTTCTGGAATTTATGAATACAAAAGCAATACCAGATATTATCACATTTTCTAAAGGATTTGGTGGGATAGGATTTCCGATTTCTGGATTAATCTATAAAAAAGAAATAGAAGCTTGGGGTCCTGCTGCACATATTGGAACATTTAGAGGTAATCAAGTAAGTATTGCTGCTGCCCGCGGAGCTTTTGATTTTATAGATGAATATAATATAGGAGAATATGTAAAATACATAGGAGAATATTTAATGGATAACCTAAAGCAACTACAATTAGATAGTCCATTTATAGGAGAGGTAAGAGGAAGAGGTATGATGATAGGGGTAGAATTTGTAAAAGATAGAGAAACAAAAGAACCTTTTCCAGAATTTATTAAAAAATTTAGAGCAGAATGCTTTCAAAGAGGTTTATTGTTTGAAGTAGGAGGGCATTATAATAATGTATTACGTCTTGTACCACCTTTAATAACTACAAAGAAAATTGTTGATAATGCAATAGTTATAATGAAAGAAGCTATTGCTGTTTGTCAGGAAGATTATTTAGAATCCGTTTTTTCTTAAACCTAAAAAATATACCCACAATAGAATGTTACCTATAAAACCTTCCGTTTCTAAGGATCCGTCTTTTCATGAAACCTTGATAACCGTATTTCAAAATCACATTAACCATATTCCTGATAAGATCTTATATAGGTTTTTAGAAAATGGAGAAGAAGAAAGTGATTCAAGAACATTTAAAGAGTTATATGATAATGCAATCAAAATCGCATCTCATGTTTTAGAATATGTTAATCCAGGAGACAGAGTATTACTATTGTATCCATCAGGACTAGATTTTACAGACGCATTTTTTGGTTGTATGCTGGCAGGAGTTATTGCAGTGCCGGGCTTTCCTCCTCAAGGAAAACGAAGAATTGGCAGATTAGAAAAAATCGTTTCTGATTGTAATGCTAACCTTATCATGACTACAGAGGATATCTATAATAAGAGTAATAGTTGGTTTGATAATGAGGTTTTTGCAAAAGTGCAATGGCTTAAAACCGATACTTTGGATACACGCATAGATAAAATTTTTCCTCTGGTTCAAGAAGAAGACATCGCGTTTCTTCAATATACATCTGGTTCTACAGGGGATCCTAAAGGCGTTATGGTTGCCCATTCTAATATTATTCATAATAGTAAGCTGATTCAAAATTGTAACCACCATACCCCACAAACCATAGGGGTTAGTTGGTTGCCAATTTATCATGATATGGGGCTTATAGGAAACATTCTTCAGTCTTTCTATGTGGGTTTTGAGATGATTATTATGCCACCAACAGCATTTGTTCAAAAACCTGTTAGGTGGCTAAAAACAATATCTAAATATAAAGCTACACTAAGTGGTGGTCCCAATTTTGCCTATGATTTATGTGTAAATCAAGTTAAAAAGGAAGATGTTATTGGGGTAGATCTAAGTAGTTGGCTTATTGCTTACAACGGGTCAGAGCCTATTCGTACAGAAACTATGGGTGATTTTGCAGATAGTTTTGAACATCTTGGTTTTCAAAGAACTTCTCTAACCCCATGCTACGGAATGGCAGAAACTACCTTAATAGTTAGTTCTTGTGTTTTTAAAAAAGTTCCTGAAATTTTACAACTGGATAAAACTAATTTTAATTCTGGTAAAGTTACACTCTTAGGTAAACAGGCTTCAGAATCAGAGGTAATAGAATTTGTAGGTAACGGACCCGTTTTAGAGGATTTAGAGGTTATAATAGTAAACCCCGACACAAAACAAGTTTGTGAGGCAAACACTGTGGGGGAAATATGGATTAGTGGTCCTAGCGTTACTAAAGGATATTGGAATCAAAAAGAATTATCTGAAGAAATCTTTTCTGCTTATGCTCATTATATTGAAGATGAGGTTAAAAAAGAGAAAGGACCGTATTTAAGAACCGGCGACATGGGTTTTTTGACCAACGGGCAACTATATATTTCTGGTCGTCTAAAAGAAATGATGATTATTAATGGAGTAAATTATTTCCCTCAGGATATAGAGCAAACCGTACAACAATCTCACCCGGATTTACAACCTAATGCAGGAGCAGTATTTTCTGTGTTGGTAAAAGAACAACAGGAACTCGTAATTATTCAGGAAATAAAAAGAACCAGTATACGAAGTTATGATTTTGAGGAAATCAAAAATAGTATTCGTAATGCTTTGTTCGAAATGTATGATTTGCCATTACTATCGATTGTACTAATAAGTCCTGGTCGGGTATCCAAAACATCTAGTGGTAAAATACAGCGTTTAGCAGCTAAATCCTCTTATGAATCAAGAAGTTTAGATGGGATTCTGGAAAAATGGACCAAAGGTACCAGTATATCAGTAAAAGAAACACAAAACCAGAATATAGTTCCTAAAGAAACTTTAGATATAGAAGGAGAAATAGATTTATCCGTAATAAAGTGGCTAACATTATTGATAAGCGAAGAATTACAAATTTCTATCGATAAAATTAATAAGGAAGCTTCCTTTTCTGGTTTAGGACTTTCTTCTTTACAGTCTATACGTATTTCAGGTAAAATTTCTGATCATTATAAAATAGAAGTATCTCCAACTATCCTTTTTGAATACCCAACTCTTTTAGAATGTGCTGCTCACCTTACGTCGGTATTGTCTTTAAACAAGTTTTCTAAAAGAGACGAAATGTCTATAAAACCAATTACTATAAGTCAATCAGATAAAATTCCGGTATCGTATGCTCAAGAAAGCTTGTGGTTTATTGACCAAACCTATGGTAGTACAGATTATCATCTACACAGGGCAATAAAATTATCTGGTGTTCCTGATATGGACTCTGTAAATAAAACTTTAGAAATACTAATGGATAGGCATAAGATCTTTTGTAGTATGGTTAAAGCAGATAATAATGGGGTTTTATATCAGCAAATACCAGAGGATTATATATTGAATATAAATCACATTAAATTAAAAGAAAATCAGAATATAGAGCAAGAGATTGAAAAATTAACCAAAGTACCTTTTAACTTATCTTCAGATCTTAAGATCAGGGTTTCCTTGTTGGAAACACAAAAAAAAGAATTTATTTTACTATTTGTAATTCACCATATAGCTGCAGATGGATTATCAGAACCTGTCTTTTTCTCTGAGTTTTTCTCCTGTTATAAAACCATTATAGAGGGCAAAACTCCAGATTTTGGTGTAGCACCAATACAATACGCAGATTACGCTATTTGGCAACGTTCACCTCTACAAGAAACTTTACTGAATGAAAAATTAAAGTATTGGACAAGCCAGCTGCAAAACGTAACCCCTATAAATATCCCACAGGACTTTTTATTGACAGGAAACCCCAATAACAAAGGAAAAAAGGTTTCACTGGTTCTGGACAAAGATCTGAAAGAAAGTTTGGTTCGGCTGTCTAAAAATGAAAATGTCACCCTGTATATGACTATGCTTGCAGCTTGCAAAGTTTTGTTGTACAAATATAGTGGACAGCCTGATATTTGTATAGGCAGCCCTATTGCAAACCGTACACAAACAGAAGTCTTTAATATAATAGGGATGTTTGTAAATACTCTGGCATTACGAAGCAATTTAAGTGGTAACCCAAGTTTTAAGAAATTACTAAATACAATAAAACAAGTTACAATTGATGCGTATACAAACCAATCTGTTCCTTTTGAGAAAATTGTAGAAAAACTATCTCCCGATAGAGAAGTGGGCAAAAACCCATTGTTTCAGATCATGTTTGATTTTCAGGATCATTTCAATATTAATGAGTTTCAGCTAGGAGATATAAAGCTTTCCGAATATCTGACAAATCAGACCAGTTCAATGTTTGATTTAACATTTGCACTTCGGGATATTCCAGAAGGACTTTTACTATCCATCGAATACTCTACAAGTTTATTTAACAAGCCTACTATTGATCGTATGCTGTTTCATTATCGTTCTTTATTGATTAGTATAATTAAGGATGCTGATTTGTCTTTGGATTCCTTATCTATGTTGACCAATGAAGAGGAAGATTTGATTTTAGGGCGTAAGGACTCTACAGAAGGTTTTTGTTTTAATCCCGGGGCAGTTGATTTGAATAATTCGATGCCTGTTAATGTTCGTTTTGAATCTATAGTTGAACAAAATGCAGAAGCTCCTGCTTTGATTCATAAAGATGTTTTATGGAGCTATACAGACCTGAACAAGTATTCAAATCAAATAGCTCATGGATTATTAAAGTTGGGAGTTAGGCTTCAGAGTAGCGTTGGTGTTTATTTGGATCGTAGTGTTGAGTTTGTTGGTTGTATGTTGGGGATTTTAAAATCAGGGTGTGTTTATACTCCACTGGATACTAATAATCCTCCATCCCGTATCCTTAAAATGTTAGAAAATTCCCCTTTTTCGATATTGATTACTACCACTGTATTATTAGAAAGATTGGGCGAATTAAAAAATCTGTTTGTTATAGTTATAGATGATTTTTCTCCATTACTGTCCTCTGGTTATGGTGATCGGGGTGTTTCTGTTTATGATCGCACCTTTATAAATAGTATGCCTTTTGATAATCCCGATAACAGAAACTCTATGGATAGTTGGGCTTATGTTTTGTATACATCAGGATCTACAGGGGATCCTAAAGGGGCTATCACACGTCACGATGGTGCAATGAACCATATTTTGGCAGAATATCAGGTGATGGAATTAAAGGATGGCTTCCGTTTTTTACAGAGTGCAGGTATTGGTTCAGATATTTCGGTATGGCAGTTTTTGGGGCCCTTATTAAAAGGGGGTGCAGCAGTTATTGTAGACAAGTTTGATTTGTTGGAATACGGGCGTATGCTCGATATTTTGGTAGATACAAAGGTTAACCTGGTAGAATTTGTTCCTACCTATATGTGGGGATTGTTATCTTATATAAAAGAGCAGGAATCCCCCGTTGTATTAAAAGATTTAACTACCATTATGTTAGTAGGAGAATCCATTCCGGTTTCTATGGTCAATGAGTTGAAGCGTTTGTATCCATCGGTAAGACTATGGAATGCTTATGGTCCATGCGAGGCTTCAGATGATGTTATTCAGTATGAAATAAAAGATTTGTTGCCAGAGTTTCAAAGCAGGGTTCCTATTGGTCGTGTTATTCCAAATATGAACGTTGTTGTTTTGGATAAGTCAGGTAAATTATCACCTATTGGGGTTATCGGGGAGTTATGTGTTAGCGGGGTAGGAGTAGGAGCAGGCTACTTAGGTTTACCAGATCGTACTTCTCAGAGTTTTATACCAAACCCATTTTCTGAATTGTTAGGGGATGTATTGTATAAGACGGGGGATTTGGGGCGTTGGTTACCAGATGGTAATTTAGAGTTTATTGGCAGAGAAGATCACCAGGTCAAGATTCGTGGTCACCGTGTAGAATTAGAAGATATAGCTTCTGTGTTGCGAAAAGATACTCATATAGAAGATTGCCACGTATTGTTGTATAAAGATGACCGTGGTCAGGACTTGGTTTTATGTTTTGTTGTGTTAAGCAGTTCAGGACTTACATATAATTTAAGCTCTTCTGTTACCGATATTTTTCATTCACATTGTAGTAAAGACTTACCCTCTTACATGCACCCGTCACATTATTATCTGGTAGATAAATTTCCATTGAATTTGAGTGATAAGGTGGATAGCAAGCAACTGTTAGAACTCTTTTTGTCAGATTATCAGGAAGGTACAACTATAGCAGGTCATGAGTATGTAGAACCCCGAAACGAAACAGAAGAACATCTGGTTATAATCTGGCAGGAATTGTTGAGGGTTGAAAAAGTAAGCGTTTATGACAATTTCTTTGAGTTGGGAGGACATTCCTTGTTGGCGACAAGATTGGTTTCTATGATACGTAAAGAGCTTGCTGTCGAAATAGCTATAAAAGACATATTTGTGCATGCCAGATTATCAGATTTGGCAGTTCATATATCAAAACAAAAATCAGGGATATTATTGCCCGCAATTGCCCCTCAAAAAAAACCAGAACATATCCCTTTGTCATACAGCCAGGAACGTTTATGGTTTTTGGACCAGTTAGAAGGTACTGTGGCATACCACATGCCGGTAGTTTTAAGTTTAGAAGGAGCTTTGGATATGGATGTGTTGGAACAATCTTTTAAAGAAATCATATCAAGACACGAGGTACTGCGAACAATTATTTACTCAGAAAAGGGAGTAGGCTATCAAAAAGTGATTTCGGTTGATAACTGGAGATTAGAAAAAGACATTATAGAAGATGAAAAAAATATTGAAGAAAAAATATCTTCTTTTATAAAAACACCTTTTGACCTATCCAAAGATTATAAGTTTCGAGCTTGTATATATAATTTGGGAACAAAAGGATATTTATTAGCAGGGGTCTTACATCATATTGCCAGCGATGGTTGGTCAGAAGGGATATTTGTAAATGAGTTTAAAGAATTGTACAGTGCCATTTATAAAGGTCATACACCTGTTTTGACAGAGTTATCCTTACAATATTCAGATTATGCAATCTGGCAACGTGAGTATATAAAAGGAGAGGTTTTAGAAAATGAATTATCCTATTGGAACCAAAAGTTAAAAGGAGTAGCACCTTTGATATTACCTACAGATTATGCACGCCCCCCTGTACAAAGTACAAAAGGAGCTACAATAGATTTTAAACTGGATAAAAGGTTGGGAGAAGCTTTAGAAACGTTGTGCCAAAAAGAAGGTGTAACCATGTTCATGATGCTGCTATCCGCTTTTAAAGTTTTGTTGTATAAATATAGCAATCAGGAGGATATTTGTGTAGGAAGCCCTATAGCAAACAGAACCCAGGCCGAACTGGAAGGAATTATAGGTTTTTTTGTGAATACTTTGGCATTGCGAACCAATGTAAGCGGTAACCTTAGTTTTAAAGAACTATTACTTCAAGTTAAAAAAACAACGTTAGAAGGGTACGATCACCAATTAGCACCTTTTGAAAAGGTCGTGGATCGAGTGGCAGATATCAGGGATATGAGTATTACACCATTGTTTCAGGTATTATTTGTGTTACAAAATACCCCAGAGATTCATGACGAAATGCTAGAAATGGAAGACGTGTCGATAACCAATTACGGGTTTGATAATACGACCTCCAAGTTTGATTTAACCCTTAATGTATTAGAAAAGAAAACAGGGATTTTGTTAACAATGGAGTATTGTACCGCTTTGTTTGGCAGAACAACTATAGAGCAGATGTTAATACATTATCAGGAATTGCTGATTAATATCACAAAAAATATAGAAGCTCCTGTACATACTTTATCTATTATAACAAAACAAGAGCATGATAAGTTGCTATACGGATTCAATAATAGCACCTGTGGGTATCCTAAAAACAAAACCATAGTTGACCTGTTTACTGAACAAGCTCAAAAAACTCCTGAAGCAATCGCAGTAGTATGTGAAGGCAAGGAGATGACTTATAAAGATTTGGATGAACGATCCAATCAATTAGGGCATTATCTGGTTCATAAAGGAATACAGCCAGAAGAATTGACAGGGATTTGTATTCACCGGTCTTTGGATATGATTACAGGTATTTTGGGAATATTAAAGGCAGGAGGCGCTTATGTTCCTATTGATCCTGATTATCCTCAAAACCGAATCGATTACATGATAGAAGATTCCGGGATCAATTTAGTATTGAGCAGCTCTGATCTGGCTCATGTTTTTGAAGAAACAACAAATCGTAGTATTGTGCTTTTGGATGAAGAGTGGAAACATATAACTAGAGAGTCAATTCATCCCGTAAACAGAGTGTCAAACCCCAATGATTTGGCCTATGTAATTTATACTTCCGGAAGCACAGGAAAACCAAAAGGAGTTTTGATAACCAATATCAATGTAATACGATTATTTGAGCATGAATCCCTCCTGTACGATTTTAATTCTGATGATGTTTGGACATTATTTCATTCTTTTTGTTTTGACTTTTCGGTATGGGAAATGTATGGAGCATTGTTTTACGGAGGCCGTTTGGTTATCGTTCCTAAAACAGTGACCAAAGATACAATCTCTTTCAAAAAATTATTAATAGAAGAAGGAGTTACTGTATTAAATCAAACACCGGGAGCTTTTTACGTACTTCAGGAAGAATTGCTTCAAGAAGACATACAAACATCGTTGAGATATGTAATATTTGGAGGAGAGGCTCTGAATCCTAGTTATTTATATAGGTGGAAACAAACATACCCCACTTGTAAGTTAGTCAATATGTACGGGATTACTGAAACAACCGTACATGTTACTTATAAAGAGATTACAGAGGAAGATACACTTAGTTCAACAAGTACGATTGGTTCTGCAATTCCTACGTTGAGTTGCTATATACTGGACGAATACTTAAATCTGGTTCCTGTTGGAGTTGTAGGAGAACTTTGTATTGGAGGAGCAGGAGTAGCCAGAGGATATCTGAACAGGGAAGAACTAACATCAGAAAGATTCATTCCAGATCCTTTTAGTATAGAAAAAGGAGCCAGATTATACAAATCCGGAGATTTAGGAAAATGGCTGCCCAACGGAACGATTGAATATATTGGTAGAAAGGATGCCCAGGTAAAAATTAGAGGATATCGTATCGAGTTGGGAGAAATTGAAAATGTCTTGTCGCTATTAGAATCTGTAAAACAATGTTGTGTTCTGGTCAAAGAGGATATTAACAAAAATAAGCGCTTGGTTGCTTATGCTATTGTTGAAGGGGATTTTGATAAACAAAAGATACAAGACGAGTTAGGACAAAAACTACCCGATTATATGGTTCCCCAAATATGGGTTGTACTGGATGAAATGCCTTTGACAAATAACGGTAAGATTGATAAAAAAGCGTTGCCAGAACCAAATACCAATCAATTATCTGCACAACAATATGTTGCGCCAAGTACCAAAACCGAAAAACTGTTGGCTCAAATATGGAAAGAGTTGTTAGGGTTAGAAAAAGTTGGGATTTATGACAACTTCTTTGAAGTAGGTGGGGATTCTATCATTTCTATTCGATTGATTTCTAAAATAAATGAAAGTTTTAACCTGCAAACCCAAATACAGGATCTATTCAGGTATAGTACCATTAAAAGTTTTTCTGATGCAGTACTGTATGATGATCAGCATAATAAAACATTTCAATTGTTATATGAAACTGTTGAAACAGAAATATCCAAGTTGGGATCTGCCATAAAGAATGAAACCGAACCACTTTATGCAATCGAAGATGTGTATCCTATGAGTGATGTTCAACAAGGAATGGTTTTAGAATCTTTAATAGACCCTTCTCTTGCAGTTTTTCATGATCAGATGGTATTTCCTGTTAAAGACCTATCCTTTGATATTAACTTATTTAAGGATGCGATTGCCTTAATGGTAAAAAAGCACTCTATATTTAGGACCAGGTTTAATTTGTCTGATTATAGCCAGCCTGTTCAAATTGTGTATAAAATCCTTCCGGTTGAAGTATTGTTTGAAGATTTGAGCTCATTGGATCAACCAGAACAAGAAAAAACAATTGAAGACTACCTCGATTCAGAAAGAAAAATTCCTTTTGATATCAAAGAAGGTATGCTCTACCGTTTTAAAGTACTAACAATTGACAGCTCTAACCTATTATTTATATATCAATTTCATCATGCCATTATGGATGGATGGAGCGTTGCATCTTTCATTACAGAATTGTACAGAACTTATTTTGAGCTAAAAAAAGATGTGGGTTATGTTCCTTCCCCAATACTTTGTGGTCAGCGAGAATATATACTTAGAGAACTGGTTGCCAAAAAGGATATGGATGCCATTTCATTTTGGAAAGAAAAACTATCAGGATATAAATATTTAGATATTTTTTCAGATACCAACCAACCAACACAGTACTATAGTAAACAGTATGATTTACCTTACCTGAAAAGTATACAAACCCAATGTAAGAAGTATAGAATATCGTTAAAATCCTTGTTTTTTGGAGCGTATGTTTATGCTTTAAAAATGCTGACCCATGAAGAGGAGCTAACCGTTGGTTTGGTAGGTAATAACAGACCACAAATTCTGGATGGAGATAAAATGTTAGGGTGTTTTTTAAATACCTTACCCGTTAGATATAAAGCACAATCAGAAAAAAATTGGTTGTCTTATTTTGAAGGAATTACAAAAATCCTGAACGAAATAAACCTATACAGTCATTTAACTTTTTTTGAGATTAAACGCCATTTAGGATTACATAAAGAAGACCTTGTTTTTGATGCCTTGTTTAATTTTATTGATTTTCATGTATACAATGAGATTTTTGAAAAAGATGAGTCGCCAGATAGCTTACTAAGGGGTGAAGGAGATAAAAAAGCATTAAAAGTTGCTTCTTTTGAAAGGACAAATTCAAGTTTAAACCTTACCGTAAACTTAACGGGAGGTAGAGGAGCAGAATTTTCTTATGAATTGCACAATAGTTTTAAATCCGGAATTTCTTTAGAACATTTTCATACTTTTATAGACAACGTTCTGAACTGCTTTTTTAACAATGTTGAAGAACCAATAAACAATACAGCACTTTTTCCCCATTCAGAACAGCAAAAGCTGCTACAAGGCTTTAATGGCACCCAAGTAGATTACCCAAAAGATAAAACAGTAGTAGATTTGTTTAGAAAACAGGTAGAAGAAACACCTGATAATGTTGCTGTTGTTTTTGGAGAAAAAAGATTGACATATAAGGAGTTAGATGATTTTTCTAATCAATTGGCAAACTATTTGCTATCTAATCACAATCTTAATAAAGAAGATTTAATAGGAGTAATTCTGGATCGTAGTGCAGAGTTGATTATTTCGCTTTTGGCAATCCTGAAAACAGGATGCGCCTATGTGCCTGTTGATCCTGATTATCCCGAAGACAGACAAGAATACATAAAAAAAGACAGTGATTGCGCTATAGTTATTGATTTTTCATTTTTAGAGATTTTCAAAAAAAATAAAGCGAATGTTTCATGTGATTTTCCGGGAATTGATATAGAACCAAATAATTTGGCCTATGTTATTTATACTTCGGGTTCTACAGGTAAACCCAAAGGTGTTTTGGTAGAACACAATAGTTTGGTTCATTTATGTTTCTGGCATCGGGATGCATATAAAATTACCCCACAAAGTAAAAGTACACTCTTCTCAAGCGTAGGTTTTGATGCTTCAGTCTGGGAGATTTATCCATATTTACTTTTTGGAGGAAGTCTGTATCCTGTTTATGAAGAACTTAGGTATGATTTGGATCAATTGCCAAAATTTTTGAATGACCATAAAATTACCCATAGTTACATACCCACCGCATTATGTCATAGTTTTATAGATCAGGAAATGTCATTGCCATATACCACTGTTTTGACAGGCGGGGATGCCCTACATATAAGTAAACAAACAGATATTATTGTTTATAATAATTATGGACCTACAGAAACCACAGTAGTTGCAACTTATTATAAAGTATCTAATGTTGACCGAGGCAAAATTTGTATAGGATCCCCTATTGCCAATACAAATATTTACATATTAAATACTCAAAATGATCTCCTGCCAACAGGGGTTGTAGGAGAGTTATGTATTGGGGGGTCAGGTTTGACAAGAGGGTATTTAAACCAGGAAAAATTAACCAAAGAAAAATTTATAGCGCACCCGTTTATAAAAGGAGAACGCCTGTATAAAACAGGGGATTTGGCATGTTGGAAACCCAATGGTACTATAGAGTTTATTGGTAGAAAAGATAATCAGGTAAAGATTCGTGGCTATCGGATTGAGCTAGGTGAAATTGAAAATGTGTTGTCTGCTATACCCGGAGTTAAGAGCTGTTGTGTATTGGCAAGCGATAATGTAAAAGGAAACAAACGATTAGTAGGATATGTGGTTATCGAAGGCGGTTTGGATAAAGAAAAACTACAAAAAACCTTAAAATTGAGCTTGCCGGAGTATATGGTTCCTCAATTATGGATCGAGTTGGATGAGATGCCATTGACCAGTAATGGTAAAATTGATAAAAAATCCTTGCCAGAGCCAGATGATTCTCAATTGTCCACTCAGAAATATGTAGCACCCCGTAACGATATAGAAGAACAATTGGTTGTTATCTGGCAGGAATTACTGGGTATTGATAAGATAGGAGTACATGATAATTTCTTCGATCTCGGGGGACATTCTTTATTGGTAACCAGGTTAGTATCTATAATTAGGGACAGGATGAAAATAGAATTGCAGATTCGCAATGTTTTTGAGTTTCATACAATTGAAGAGTTATCCTCTTATATAGCATACAAGAAGCTTGGTCTGGATAAGGATAAAGAAAAATACAGTATAACTATCGAATTATAATTTTAATAAGAGGCATGGAGGTTTTAAGTTTTTTTCAAAGATTAAACAACAACGGAGTAAAATTGGTATTGAAAGATGGTTTGTTGAGTGTTAATTCCAATACAGAGATAGCACCTGATTTACTTAAAGAAATAAAAGACAATAAAGAGTCAATCATTCAATATCTGGAAAAATATCAGGATAAAAATTATACAGATGAGTCATTAGAAAAAATAAAGGTTTATGATAGAAACGTTATAAAAAATGTTCCATTATCTTTTAGTCAGGAGCGATTATGGTTTATAGACCAGTTAGAGGGCAGTATTGCATACCATATACCTGTTTTTTTACGATTGCAAGGAGCCGTGGATCTTGGCTTTTTAGAAAAATCATTACGTTGTATTATTTCTCGCCACGAGGTTTTACGCACAGTAATACGTTCAAATCGGGGTATAGGTTATCAGGATGTTATTTCTTCTGAAGATTGGCAATTAGATAAGGTGATCGTAAAAGAAGGTACATCTATAGAAAATTCTTTAGAAAAATATTTTAAACTTCCTTTTGATTTGTCATCCGACTATATGTTTAGGGCATGTTTGTATGATTTGGGTTCAGAAGGGTATATATTGGCAGGTGTTTTTCATCATATAGCCAGTGATGGATGGTCCCAGGGAATTTTGGTTAAAGAATTTACAGAATTGTACAATGCTCTGAAAGAAGGAAGAGAAGCAGTTTTACCTGATTTACCATTACAATATTCAGATTATTCGATTTGGCAGCGAGAGTATGTCGAAGGAGAATTTTTAGAAGGGCAGTTATCGTACTGGGAAGAAAAATTGCGAGGAGTTTCTCCACTATCATTACCAACAGATTATGCGCGTCCTTCCACTCAAAGTTATGAGGGTTCTAAAGTTTCTATTACTTTAAGTCAGGATTTGAGTGCTTCCATATCAGATCTTTGCCATAAGCAAGGAGCTACCATGTATATGGTTTTATTATCAGTATTTAAGGTTTTGTTATTTCGTTATAGTGGTCAGGAAGATATTTGCGTAGGTACTCCTATAGCCAACCGTACCCAGTCAGATTTAGAAGGTATGATTGGTTTCTTTGTTAATACCCTGGCACTTCGTAGTAATTTGAAGGGAACTTCTGGTTTTGAAGATGTATTAAGATTGGTAAAAGATACCACACTAGATGCTTATGATCATCAACTGGTCCCTTTTGAGCGGGTTGTGGATCGTATTGTATCAACTCGGGATATGAGTATGAGCTCGGTATTTCAGGTAATGTTTGTATTACAGAATACACCAGAGATAAGAGATTTCAAATGGAATGAAATGGATGTTTTTTCGTATGACTATGAGGAAACCACTTCTCAATTTGATTTAACATTAACAGCAACAGAGAGTCCTGAAGGTATCGCATTAAGTATAGGGTATTGCACAAATTTATTTGAGAGGTCTACTATTAAACGTATGCTGGGGCATTATAAGGAATTGTTAAATAGTGTGGTCAAAGATAGTACAGTACCTGTTAACCTATTGCCTATGGTAACAAATCAGGAGCAAGAAGAATTGTTGTGCAAATTTAATGATACCACCGCAGAATATCCACAAGATAAAAGCATAGTTGATTTGTTTGAAGAACAGGTTAAAAAAACGCCAGATGCTATAGCTATTGTTTTTGAAAACAACCAATTGACTTATAAAGAATTAGATGAGCGCTCAAACCAACTGGCACATTATCTTCTTCATCAAAAACCAAAATCAGAGCAATTGATAGGTATTTGTTTAGACCGTTCTCTGGAAATGATTGTAGGTATTTTGGGTATTTTAAAATCCGGAGGAGCTTATGTGCCCATAGATCCGGATTACCCATTTGATCGTATCTGCTATATTCTTGATAATGCTGCTATTGAGATTGTACTGACCAGTATTGACAGAAATTTCATTTTTACAAACACAGATGTGTCCAATACAATTTTATTAGATAAAGATTGGGATGTTATAAGCAAAGAATCCATTAAGAGTGCGGGTAAATTGGCACATTCGCAAAATCTGGCATACGTGATCTATACTTCAGGTAGCACAGGCAAACCAAAAGGAGTAATGAATGAGCACAGAGGTGTTGTTAACAGGTTGTTATGGACTCAATCTCACTATAAACTTAATGCAAAGGATTCTATTCTTCAAAAAACTTCTTTTTGTTTTGATGTATCGGTATGGGAATTATTATGGGCGATCACATGCGGAGCCAAATTAGTTTTTGCAAAACCAGAAGGACATAAAGATGCACGCTATCTAAAGGACTTAATAGAGTTACATAAAATTACTACAATTCATTTTGTTCCATCAATGTTGCGAGCCTTTTTGGGAGAAATAAATTTAGGGGATTGTAGTTGTTTAAAACGCGTTTTATGTAGTGGCGAGGCTTTGCTTGTCGATCAGGTAATGTTATTTAGAGAAAAATTCAATAATGTAAGATTAGACAATTTATACGGGCCAACAGAAGCCGCAATTGATGTAAGTTCATGGAAGGTTCCGTTACAAGAAAGTTTATCAAGGGTTTTAATAGGAAAACCAGTAGCCAATACAAATCTTTATGTGTTAGGTAAAGAGGGTCAAATATTGCCAATAGGTGTTGTAGGAGAGCTATGTATTGGGGGGATTCAGGTTGCCAGAGGGTATTTGAACCAGAAAGAATTAACAAACTCAAAGTTTATAGATAACCCTTTTGTTAAAGGAGAGCGCATGTATATGACTGGGGATTTGGCAAGATGGTTATCAGACGGTACAATAGAGTATATAGGCAGAAAAGATGACCAGGTTAAAATTAGGGGGTATCGTATAGAGCTAGGTGAGATAGAGAGTGTGTTGTCTACTATAAAAGGAATTACCGGTTGTTGTGTTTTGGCAAAAGAAGCCCCCGATGGAAACAAACGATTAGTGGGTTATATCTTAGGGGATTTTGATAAGGAAGTAGTTCAAAAAGAGTTAATGTTAAAACTGCCGGAGTATATGGTTCCCCAATTATGGGTAGAGTTGGATACGATGCCATTGACCAGTAATGGTAAGTTAGATAAGAAAGCACTTCCGGAGCCTGATACTTCTCAATTGTCAACACAACAGTATGTCGCACCTCGTAATAATATAGAAAAACAATTGGCTGGGGTTTGGCAGGAAATTTTGGGAATAGACGATATAGGGATCTATGATAATTTTTTTGAATTAGGAGGGCATTCACTATTGGTAGTCCAACTTATTTCACGCTTGCAGGATCATGATTTTCAAATAGGAGTAAAGGATATTTTTATGAACCCTACGATAGCAGGACTAGCTTCAAAGCCATCCTCTTTATCTCCTGCTTATGAAGTTCCTGTAAACAGAATTACTATTGGAGGTGATACCATTACACCCTCTATGGTGCCGTTGTTGGATTTTAATCAGGAAGATTTGGATAAGATCATCAAAGCTATTCCCAAAGGAGCTGCAGCAATTCAGGATATATATCCTTTATCACCTTTGCAGGAAGGGATGTATTTCCATCATTTAATGAGTGATCAAAATGGTGGAGATCCATACGTGACCCCAACATTACTTTCCTTTGATGATCCAGATAGGCGGTCAAAATTTATAGAAGCATTTCGTTATGTGGTTACTCGTCATGACGTACTTCGTACCTGTATTTTGAGCAAAGGATTACCTCATGCAGTTCAGGTAGTTTTAAGAAATGTTAGCGTAAGTATAAAAGAAATATCTTTTACAGCTTCACAAAACATACAGCAAGAATTAAAATCGATAATAGCTTCAGGTAAGCATTGGATAGATTTATCTCAAGCCCCATTATTGCAATTGCAAACAGCCAATGATATAAGCGGTGATTGTTACTATTTATTGTTTAAGTACCACCATGTGATAATGGATCATGTGGGCTTAGAAAAGATTATAGAAGAGATTAAGATATATTTGTCAGGCAACACAGCCAATCTTACTCCCCCTGTATTATATAGGAATTTTATTGCACATGTTCTTCATCAGCAGGCAACCAATGATAGCGAATCCTATTTCCGTTCACGTTTGGGTGTTATAGAAGAACCTACTTTTCCATTTGGTTTGACAGATACTCTGGGAGATGGTGGCGGTATACAGGAAGCAAGTAAAATGTTGCCATCAGATATATCTGCTCAACTTCGTTTGGTTTCCCGTAAACTACAAGTAAGTCCCGCAGTTCTTTTTCATGCCGCATGGGGATTGGTTATAGGCAGGTGCAGTAATAAAGAATACGCTGTTTTTGGATCCTTGTTTTCGGGGCGATTACAAGGTTCATTAGGAGCAGATCAATCTTTGGGGTTGTTTATTAATACATTACCTGTCGTATTACATATAGAAGGTAGCGTATCAGAGTACGTGAATCAGGTAAAACAAGAACTACAAGGTCTGTTGCCTTATGAGCAGACCCCTTTATCTAATATCCAGCACTGGAGTGGTGTCCCCAACGACACCCCTTTATTTAGTGCCTTATTAAATTACCGTCATTCCTCACCTTCTTCGGATACTATAGATACCGATTTAGGGATAACACTTTTGGGGGACAAAGAGCGTACAAACTACCCATTTGAAATAAGCGTAGATGATTTGGGCAAGGATTTTAGTATAACAGCTTATATAGATGGAGACGTTGCACCTTCACGTGTTATTATGTATATGGAAATGGCCTTACAGGGACTTGTAAGGGATTTTGTTAATGAAGATGCTGTTGAGGTTGGTAGTTTAAGTATTTTACCAGAAGCAGAATTAAAATTACTCAATAGTTTTAATGATACCAAAATATCCTATCCATTGGATCAAACGGTAGTTGATTTGTTTTCTGCTCAGGTTTCCCTTACACCATCGGCCACAGCTTTATTATATGAAGGTTTAGAGTTAAGTTATAAGGAGTTGGATGATCGATCCAACCAATTGGCTCGTTATCTAAAAGAAAAGGGAATTGAAAGTGAAGGATTGGTAGGTATCTGTATTACCCGTTCCTTTGAGATGGTTATCGGTGTTTTAGGGATTTTAAAATCCGGGGCAGCTTATGTTCCCATAAAACCTGATTTTCCATCCTCACGTATTTCTCATATTGTAGAAGAAACGAATTGTAGTATAGTTTTAACCGATAGCTTGAGTTTAGCCTCTCTGGATTTGTTGGATGTTACCAAGGTTATACTGGATGGGGATACCCCAGAGTATACAGAATACCCTGTTACATCCCCGGATATTACTATAGCTCCTGATTCTTTAAGCTATGTGATTTATACATCTGGTAGTACAGGGATTCCCAAAGGAGCTATGATCGAGCATCGCGGGTTGTTAAACCATCTTTTACTTATGATAGATGAGTTGGAGATGGATTCTGATAGTGTTGTTGCTTTTACAGCACCTTTTACCTTTGATATTTCGGTATGGCAATTATTGAGTGCTTTAGTATGTGGAGGTCGTGTTGCTATTTATAGCGAAGATATGATTTTAGACCCTCAACTCTTAGAGGGATCTTTATCAGAGGATGGGGTTTCGATACTTCAGTTAGTTCCATCGTATGTTTCAGAATTATTAGATGTTGAAACGCCCAAAGGTCTGTATGCTTTGAAATATTTTTTGGTTACTGGCGAGGCTGTTTCCCGGGGGGTATTATCCAAATGGTTTTCTCACTATCCTGCAATTCCTGTTGTTAATGCGTATGGTCCTGCTGAGGCGGCAGATGATGTTACCTTGCATAAAATGTACGAGGTGCCGGATAGTTCAATGATTTCTATCGGTAGACCTGTAGCCAATATGCAGGTTCATATTCTGGATGCTTCTATGGGTCTGTGCCCTATAGGGGTCATTGGTGAAATTTGTGTAAGTGGAGTAGGAGTTGGAAGAGGATATATCAATGATGCAGAAAAGACAGCCAGCAATTTTATCTCAAATCCATTTTTAGAGGGGGATCGTATGTACCTTACAGGAGATCTGGGTCGTTGGTTAGAAGATGGTAACATTGAGTTTGTTGGTCGAGCAGATGACCAGGTGAAGATCAGGGGATATCGTATAGAGCTAGGAGAAATAGAAAACGCATTATCCACTATAGAAGGGGTTGCTCAGTGTTGTGTTTTAGCTTTAGAAGATGATAAAGGCAACAAGCGTTTAGTGGGTTATGTAGTTAGTTTGGGAGTTTTTGATAAATTTAGTATTCAGGATTCCCTGTCATCACTATTACCATCTTATATGGTTCCTCAATTATGGATTGAATTGGATGAGATGCCATTAACAGGTAATGGCAAGATAGATAAAAAATCATTGCCTTCATTAGATACTTCAACATTGTCTAGGGAATCTTATGTAGCTCCCAGAACGGCTATTGAAGAGCAATTGGTTATGATTTGGCAGGATTTGCTGGGTATTGATAAAGTAGGAGTGTATGACAACTTTTTTGAGTTGGGCGGGCATTCCCTATTGGCTACCAGATTGGTATCCAGACTTCGAAAAGAGGCAGGTGTTGAGGTTTCGATCAGGGACGTATTCACGCATGCTCGATTAGAGGATTTTGGGGTTTACTTGATATCCCAAAAATCAGGAACAGTATTGCCAGCGTTAGGTGCTCAGCCACGCCCGGATCGTATTCCGTTATCGTTTAGCCAGGAACGCTTATGGTTTTTGGATCAGTTAGAAGGTAGCGTAGCCTATCATATTCCTGTAGTTTTACAGGTAAAAGGTAATTTGGATATTGATATATTGGAGACTTGCTTTAGAACTATTGTTTCCCGTCACGAGGTATTGCGCACCATGATCCATTCAGAAGATGGTATAGGTTATCAAGAAATAATTGAATCAGGCGATTGGAGGTTGGATCAGGTTACAGCTCCATCAAAAACATCACTGGAAACTTCAATAGCTTCTTATTTGTGTATTCCTTTTGATTTGGCGAAAGATTATAAATTCAGGGCATGTGTATATGATCTGGGATCAGAACACTATGTTTTGGCAGGGGTTTTTCACCATATTGCCAGCGATGCATGGTCAGAAAACATCTTGGTGGCAGAGTTTGCAGAGTTGTATAGTGCATATCAGGAAGGTCGTAAGGCGTGCTTGCCAGAGTTGTACTTACAATATTCAGATTATGCGATTTGGCAGCGTAAATATATAGAAGGGGAGGTATTAGAGCAGCAGTTGTCTTACTGGAAAGATAAGTTAGAGGGAGTCGCACCATTGGCATTACCCACAGATTATGCTCGCCCATCGGCCCAGGATTATCAAGGCGCTTGCGTTTCCCTTAATTTGGATCCGGATTTAAGCTCGGCACTAGGTTTATTATGCAAACAGGAAGGAGTTACCCTGTTTATGATGATGTTATCGGCATTCAAAGTTTTACTGTATAAATATAGTGGTCAGTCCGATATTTGTGTGGGAACTTCAATTGCCGGGAGAACCCAATCAGAACTGGAGGGAATGATCGGATTTTTTGTCAATACTCTGGCATTACGAAGTAATTTAGGGGATAACCCAAAGTTTAGTGAATTTTTATTAGAAGTCAAGGACACAACTTTACATGCCTATGATTATCAGTTAAGCCCATTCGAGAAAGTAGTGGATCGTGTTGTGGATACACGAGATATGAGCATCAATCCATTGTTTCAGGTAATGTTTGATTTGCAGAACACCTCGAATGAAAATTTAACCTTAAAAGGGATCACTCTGTCTCCTTATGAATATGAAGCAAGCACATCTCAATTTGATTTGAATTTGGTGGCAGAAGAAAGAGAATCGGGGATTTTATTAAGATTAGAATATTTTACCTCTTTGTTCAAGGAGTCAACAGTTAAACGTATGCTATTTCATTATAAAGAGTTGTTGAAAAATATCGTTAGCAATGTTTCCTCTCCTGTAGATTCGTTATCGATGCTACCAAAAGCAGAAGAGGATTTAATTTTAGGAAAAAGTGTTACCATCGAAGGGTTAAGTTTCAATCCGGGCGCAGTTGACTTGGGCAATGCAGTACCAATCAATGTTCGATTTGAATCTATAGCTGCTACAAACCCTGATGTTGAGGCATTGGTGCACAACGAAAAAAGTTGGAGCTATGGAGATCTTAACTCATATTCGAACCAGATAGCCCATAGTTTGTTGTCCTTAAACCTTTCAACCTCTTCAATAGTTGGGGTATATATGGATCGCAGTGTTGAGTTTGTAGGCTGCTTGTTGGGGATTTTAAAATCAGGTCACGTATATACGCCATTAGACACTAATAACCCACCATCCCGTATAAGTTATATGTTGTCAAATAACCCTTTTTCGGTATTGATAACCACAAGTTCTTTATTGTCTGAATTAGGGGGCGTAAAAGATATTGCCGTTTTGGTGATTGATGAGGTTCCGGTTTCATTATCGCAGGAAGAAGCTTTAAAAGACATAGTTGTTTACGATCGGGATATGATTGCAGGTAAACCTTCAAATAACCCTGAAAATCGTAACTCGATGGATAGTTGGGCTTACATTTTATATACATCAGGATCTACAGGTAACCCTAAGGGTGCTATTACCCGCCATGATGGGGCAATGAACCATATTTTGGCAGAATATGCAGTTATGGATTTACCAGAAGGTTTCCGCTTTTTACAGAGTGCGGGTATTGGTTCTGATATTTCTGTATGGCAGATTTTAGGTCCGTTACTAAAGGGAGGGGTTAGTGTTATAGTTGATAAATACGAGTTATTGGAGTATGGGAAATTGTTGAACACACTGATTCGCAGAAGAGTAACCCTTGTTGAGTTTGTTCCAACATATATGTGGGGTTTATTATCATACATAAAAGAGCAGGAAGAAGCGGTTGTTTTAGAAGATCTGTCAAGTATTATGCTGGTAGGGGAATCTATCCCGGTAGCAATGGTTAATGAGTTGAAACGATTATATCCGTCAGTTAGGTTATGGAACGCTTATGGTCCTTGCGAGGCATCAGATGATGTTGTTCAATACGAGATTAAAGATTATTTGGCAGAAACCCGTGTGAGAGTTCCAATTGGTCGTGTTATTCCCAATATGAACGCGGTTATTTTGGATAAATCAGGAGGTTTATGTCCAATAGGGGTTATTGGTGAGATTGGAGTTAGTGGAGTAGGAGTAGGAGCAGGATACTTAGGACTTCCGGATCGTACATCTCAGAGTTTTATAGAGAATCCTTTTAGAGATTTGTTAGGAGCTGTTTTGTATAAGACAGGAGATATGGGTCGTTGGTTAGAAGATGGAAATATCGAATTTATTGGTAGAGAAGACCATCAGGTCAAGATCCGAGGGCATAGGGTAGAGTTAGAAGACATTGCATCGACTTTACGTAAAGATGGGTATGTTGAGGATTGCCATGTGCTGGTTCATAGAGCAGGGGGAGAGGATTTGGTATTATGTTTTGTAGTGTTGAGTTCAAAAGGAATATTGTATGCTTGTGAATCTTCTATTACCGAAGCTTTGCATTTGCTGTGTAAAGAGGAACTACCAAGTTATATGCATCCTTCCCATTACCATATTGTAGAAGAGTTTCCATTGAATTTGAGCGATAAAGTAGATGGAAAAGCATTGTTACAGATTTTCTTATCAGATTATGATGGAGGAGCGAGTTTTTCTAAAAACGTTTATGAGGCACCAAGAAATACAATAGAAGAACATTTGGCAGATATCTGGCAAGAGTTGTTACATATAGACAACGTAGGTGTTTATGACAATTTCTTTGAGCTGGGAGGTCATTCATTGTTAGCAACACGACTGGTATCTATGATCCGTAAGCAATTACAAATAGAAGTAGCTATAAAAGATATATTCGAATTTAATACCATAGACGAATTGGCATCGCATATAGAATTTATTAATCTGGATCTGGGAGGGGATCAAAACGAAGATGCAGAACAATATAATGTATCCATCGAAATATAACTCTAGTTATAAAATGAACCGTGATAATTAATTTGATACAAATCTAATTAAAGGATTATGGGCAAATTCTATACTCGTGCTTAGCATAGCCGAAGTATGCCCCTTGAAAAACAATAAAATAAAAAACAGATGAAAAGAGAAGTTTTAAATATTTTAAAAGAAGCAAATAAAAACAACATAAAATTAACCGTAAACAAAGGAGCACTAACTGTTAAATCTCTTGAACCAATTGATACTGATTTACTTCAAAAAATTAAAGACAATAAGCAATCTATTATTCAGTATATAGAAAAGTATCAAGGGGAAAAAAAGGGAAATGCATTAAAAATTAATCCCTATGATCGAGATAGTATTAGCAAAATTCCTTTATCATTTAGTCAGGAACGTTTATGGTTTTTAGATCAGTTACAAAATAGTCAAGCCTACCATATCCCTGTAGTTTTAAAGTTACAAGGAAAATTGGATTTGGGTATTTTGGAGGATTCTTTGAAAACAATTATTTCTCGTCATGAAATATTACGAACAGTTATTTATTCTGAAGAAGGTGTAGGTTATCAAAAAGTGATTTCAGCAGATCATTGGATTTTAGAAAAAAACGTAATAGAAGAAAAAGATCTTGAAAAGGAAATAGCTTCATTTATAGAATTTCCTTTTGATCTGTCAAAGGATTACAAGTTTAGGTCTTCTGTATATAACTTGGGTGAAGGAAGTTATGTATTTGTAGGTGTTTTTCATCATATTGCCAGTGATGGTTGGTCAGAAGGAGTATTCATTAATGAATTTATAGAGCTATATAGTGCAATACAAGAAAACAGATCTCCTGTGTTGCCGGAATTATCCTTACAATATGCAGATTATGCAGTATGGCAACGCTCATCTGTTGTAAACAAGGCTATAGAAGAAGAACTATCTTATTGGGAAAAGAAGCTCAAAGATACAACCCCTTTGGCATTACCTGCCGATTATCTAAGACCATCCATTCAAAGCAACGAGGGATCAAGTATCACTACTACATTAAATGCCGATTTGTGCCGCTCTTTGCAGGTTTTTTGCAAAAAACAAGGAGTTACTTTATTCATGACCTTACTATCAGGCTTAAAAGTATTATTGTCCCGATATAGTGGTCAGGAAGATATTTGTATAGGCACTCCTATTGCAAATCGTATCCAATCTGAGCTAGAAGATATGATAGGTTTTTTTGTAAACACCTTACCATTGCGAAGCGATTTATCTGGTAACCCAGATTTTGAAGAAGTTGTTTCCAGGGTTAAGGAAACAACACTAGGTGCTTACGATCATCAATTGGTTTCTTTTGAGCGTATTGTGGACCGTGTTGTATCCACACGGGATATGAGTATAAGTCCTTTGTTTCAGGCATTATTTGTATTACAAAATACTCCCGAGCAAAAGGATTTATCATTAAAAGACGTTGCTATTTCATCGTATGAACACAAAGAAACCACTTCTCAGTATGATATTACTTTCAATGTTTTAGAAAATGATTCTGATATCTCATTGCAAGTAGAGTATTGTACAGCTTTATTCGATAAAGCTACAATAAAGCGTATGCTGATTCATTACCAGGAGTTGCTGCAAAAACTTGTCAATGACAGCAAAGTTCCTGTTCGTTCCATATCACCATTAACACCAGAAGAGCAAAAAACATTACTTTATGGTTTTAATGACACCAGGGTTGTATACCCGTCAGAGCATACATTGGTAACCCTGTTTGAAAATCAGGTAAAAAAGCAACCAGATAGTAAGGCAGTGTTTTTTGAAGGGAAATCTTTAACATATAAAGAGCTGGATGAACGGTCTAATCAATTAGCACACTATCTTTTGGATCAGGGAGTCAAACCAGAAAAAATGGTGGGGATTTGTTTATCACGCTCTCTGGATATGATAGTCGGTATTTTAGGAATAGTAAAGGCAGGTGCAGCCTATGTACCTGTTGATCCCGGATATCCGCTTAGCCGTATAGATTACATGCTGGATGATGCAGCTATTGATTTGGTAGTGACCACAAGCGATATTGCATCTGTTTTTGATAAAAATAACAAGATAAATAAGGTTTTATTGGATAAGGACCGGGATGTTATGTTGAATACTAACCCCATACCAAAAGGCCCTCATCCAAATCAATTAGCTTATGTTATTTATACTTCGGGTAGTACAGGTCTTCCTAAAGGGGTTATGATTGAGCACAAAAGCATAATAAATACTATTTGTTCACAGATTACAGCTTTTTCAATTACAAAAAAGGATCGATGCCTGCAATTTGCAAGTTCTTCTTTTGATGCCTCTGTGTGGGAAATATTTATTTCACTACTTGGAGGGGCTTCATTATACATCGTTCCTGAAGAAGATAAGACAGATGTAGCTTCTTTTGGAAATTTCATAAAAGAGCATTCCATTACAATTGCCACATTACCACCAGCATTTTTGCAAATATTGCCTGTTGATTATTTATCAGGTATACATACCCTTATTACAGCTGGTGAGTCAATATCCTTGGATTTAGCCAAAACATTTTCTGAAGGGCGTACATATATCAATGCATACGGTCCAACAGAAAGTAGTATTTGCGCTACTACATTTTCGGGAACAATAGAAAACCGTGTTCCAATAGGAGTTCCCATTGCAAATACCGAGGTTTATATTTTGAGCTCAGATAATGACCTTTTACCAGTAGGAGTAGTAGGAGAACTATGTATAAGTGGTTTAGGTTTAGCTCGTGGATATCTAAACCAAGAGGGTTTAACAAAAGAAAAATTTATTGCCCATCCGTTTAAAGAAGAGGGGCGTTTATATAAAACCGGGGATTTGGCTCGTTGGTTAGCAGACGGTACAATTGAGTTTATCGGCAGAAAAGATGACCAGGTAAAGATTAGGGGATATCGTATAGAATTGGGAGAAATAGAAAATGTTCTCTCTGGTGTTGAAGGAGTTCAGGGCTGCTGTGTGTTAGCTCAGGATGATGGTAATGGAAGTAAGCGTTTAGTAGGTTATGTTGTTGTAGAAGGAGAGTTGATCAAGGAACAGTTACAGCAAGATTTGCACTCTCGATTACCAGAGTATATGGTTCCTCAGTTATGGATTGAATTAAAGGAGATGCCATTGACCAGTAGTGGTAAGATAGACAGAAAAGGATTGCCCGTAGTTGATGCATCACAATTATCAGTAAAAGAGTATGTTGCTCCCCGTAATAATGTTGAAAAGCAACTGGTAGCTATTTGGCAAGAGTTATTAGGAGTAGATAAGATTGGGGTGTATGATAATTTCTTTGAGTTAGGGGGGCATTCGTTATTAGCAACACGATTGGTTGCTATGATCCGCAAAGAGTTATCTGTTGAGGTTTCTATTCGAGATATATTTGTATATCCTACGATATTGGGATTAGGACTTCATTTGTCAGGGACATCTGAGGGAGCGTTGCTACCAGCAATTATATCAGAGGATAAGCCAGATCATGTTCCATTATCTTTTAGTCAGGAGCGACTGTGGTTTATAGATAAACTAGAGGGTAGTATTGCGTATCATATTCCTGTAATTTTACAGTTAGAAGGTTCCTTGAATCTGGATATTTTAGAAGTATCATTAAAAAGTATTATTTCTCGTCATGAAGTATTACGAACGGTATTTTATGCCGAAGATGGAGTAGGCTACCAAAAAGTGATTCCATCAGATGATTGGATATTAAATAGAGAGCTAGTAAAAGATAAGACAATTATAGATGATAAGATCGCTGCTTTTGTAGAAGGCTCTTTTGATTTGTCATCGGATTATATGTTTAGGGCTTGTGTATATGATTTGGGGGACTCGACTTATATACTGGCAGGGGTTTTTCATCATATAGCCAGTGATGGTTGGTCACAGGGTATTTTGATAAGAGAGTTTCTTGAGACTTATAAGGCTCTTAAAGCAGGAGGTTCGACAACCTTGCCGGAATTATCTTTACAATATGCGGATTATTCGATTTGGCAACGAAAGTTTATCGAGGGTGATGTTTTGGAAGATCAACTATCCTATTGGGAAGATAAACTGGGAGGAGTTACTCCATTATCGTTACCTACAGATTATAAACGACCTTCAATACAGAGTTATGAAGGGAGCAACATTTCCCTTAGGTTGGATGCTGATTTGAGTAATTTGTTATCTGATCTTTGTTTTAAAGAGGGAGCTACCTTGTATATGGTTTTGCTATCAGCTTTCAAAGTGTTATTATCCCGTTATAGTGGTCAGAAAGATATTTGTGTAGGTACTCCTATCGCTAATCGTACACAATCTGAGTTAGAAGATATGATTGGTTTCTTTGTCAATACACTGGCACTTCGCAGTGATTTGGGAGGAAATCCTAGCTTTAAAGAAGTTTTAGACAGCGTAAAAGAAACAACATTGGATGCGTATGACCATCAATTAGCTCCTTTTGAGGAAGTGGTTGATAAAGTTATAGCTACTCGTGATATGAGTATGAGTCCTCTGTTTCAGGTAATGTTTACATTACAGAATACACCAGAGATAAGAGATTCCGACTTTGATGATATAAGAATTTCTTCTTACAACCTTAGAGAAACAACTTCTCAGTTTGATTTGATCTTGACTGCAATAGAAGAGCCGGGAGGTATTTCATTAAGTATGACGTATTGTACAGCTTTGTTTACTAAAGGGAGTATGGAGCGTATGTTGGTTCATTATAAAGAGTTACTGAATAGTCTTGTTAAAGATATTGCGCTACCAATCCATTCGTTGTCCATGATGACGAATCAGGAGAGAGAAGAGTTACTATATGGATTTAATGATACTATAGTAGAGTATTCTGAAGATAAGAGCATTATTGATTTGTTTAAGGAGCAGGTTGAAAGAACTCCGGATGCCGTTGCTATTATTGATGAAAATGTTAAGGTAACATACAAAGAACTAGACGAAAGATCTAATCAATTGGCACATTACTTACAATCAGAAGGAGTGAAGGAAAAATCCCGATTAGGACTTTTGTATGAGAGAGGAGTGGATATGGTGATAAGTATGATAGCTGTGTTAAAGTCAGGTTCTGCCTATATTCCTCTCGACACTTCTCTACCGCCAAATCGCTTGGATTTTATTTTGAAAGATGCTGAGATAAACTACATTGTTTATAGTAATTCTTCTTTATTAAAAGAATTATCCTCTGATGAATATACTTTTTTAAATATCCAAAAATCTTTAGAACATTCTATTGATACATATAATTCAAATAGAAGTATAGTATCTGATACCTATATAATGTACACCTCAGGAACAACCGGCACTCCCAAGGGTATAGTGATTAGTGACGAAAATGTGATAACACTTATCAGTGATAAAGAGAGTTCAATAGCTATCCATCCATCAGATCGGGTACTTCAATGGTCGAATTATGCTTTTGATGGTTCTACATACGAGATTTTTGGAAGTCTTTTAAATGGTGCATCATTGTATTTGATCCCTGGTTCTATAGTTTCTGATGTTGATGCTTTAACTCAGGTTATTAGTAAAAATCAATTAAGCGTAGTTTTTATAACTACCGCACTGTTTAATTCTTTTGCAGATTATGACTTGTCAAGATTATCCAGTTTAAGGATATTATTATTTGGAGGCGAAAAGGTTTCTGTTGGTCCAACAAGAAAAATAGCATCAGCTTTGGGCAAAGAAAGACTTCTTCACGTATATGGCCCGACCGAAACAACTGTATATGCAACTTGTTACCCAATTTGTGATATTCCTGATAATGCGGTAACCATTCCTATTGGAGGGCCGCTTACCAATACAAGCCTTTACGTTTTAGATACGAATATGGAATTAGCTCCAATGGGTGTAATTGGAGAGTTATGTATTGGAGGGAAAGGTTTAGCTAAAGGGTATTTGAACCGACAAGAATTAACAGCAGAGAAATTTGTTGCTCATCCTTTTATATCAGGAGAGCATTTATATAGGACAGGGGATTTAGCCCGGTGGTTACCTGGTGGGAATATAGAATTTATTGGTCGTAAGGATAATCAGGTTAAAATTAGGGGTTATCGCATAGAATTAGGAGAGATAGAAAGTGTCCTGTCTTCTGTAGAAGGGATTCAAGGTTGCTGTGTATTGGCGCAAGAAGATACTAATGGAAGCAAACGTTTAGTAGGATATGTGGTCGTAGAAGGTGAATTGGTTAAGGAAGAATTACAGCAGAAATTACGCTCTGGATTACCAGAGTATATGGTTCCTCAATTATGGGTTGAATTAGAAAAAATACCTTTAACCAGCAATGGTAAGATTGATAAGAAAAAACTACTTGTCCCTGATCTATCTTTGTTATCCTCAAAAGAATATGTTGCACCTCGTAGTGAGACAGAAGAACAATTAGCTGTGATCTGGGAAGACTTACTAGGGATTGACAAGATTGGAGTGTATGATAATTTCTTTGAGTTGGGAGGACATTCGTTACTCGTGGTAAAACTTATCTCCCGATTAAAAGATAAGGGACTTCAAGTAAGAGTTCGTGATATTTTTGCCAATCCTACAATTGGGACATTAGCGTTAAGTTTAGGAACTGTTACTTCGGATTATGAAATACCTGCCAATGGTATCACAGCAGATTGTGAGAAGATTACCCCCGATATGGTTCCGTTACTGGATTTTAGTCAGGAGGAGTTGGATACTGTTGTAGATCATATTGAAGAAGGCGTTGCTAACATTCAGGATATGTATCCGCTCTCTCCACTACAAGAAGGAATGTATTTTCATCATTTAATGAGTGATCAGAGTAATGGAGATCCTTATATATTATTTAATTTATTGTCTTTTGATAGTCTGGATAAACGTTCCCGATTTATAGAAGCACTCCGTTATGTGATTACGCGTCATGATGTACTTCGAACTTGTATTTTGAGTAATGGATTGCCTCATGCTGTTCAGGTAGTTCTAAGAGAAGTTACGCTTCAAGTATCAGAATTATCTTTTTCTTCATCACAAAACGTAAAAGAAGAGCTGGAATCCATAATTGATTCCGGGAAACATTGGATGGATTTGTCAAAAGGGCCATTATTACAGTTACAAACTGCTGATGATACAAGTAATGGTTGTTTCTTCTTACTATTTAAACAACATCATGTAATAATAGATCATGTTGGTTTGGAGAAGATAATAGAAGAGATTAAAATGTATTTGTCAGGAAACACTACTAATTATACCCAACCAGTTTTATATCGAGATTTTATAGCACATGTTTTGCATCAGCAAGCAACCAACGATAGCGAATCTTATTTCCGTTCACGTTTAGGACATATCACCGACCCTACTTTTCCTTTTGGTTTGTCTGATACGTTGGGAGATGGTAGTAGCATACAAGAAGCAAGTAAGATGCTTTCTTCAGATACATCTGCTCAGGTTCGTTTACTATCTCGTAAATTAAAGATAAGCCCAGCTGTAATTTTTCATGCTGCATGGGGTATTGTGATAGGTAGGTGTAGTAATAAAGAGTATGCCGTTTTTGGGACTTTGTTTTCAGGACGATTACAGGGATCACTGGGGGCAGATCAGTCTTTAGGATTGTTTATCAATACACTTCCGGTGATACTACATTTAGATCGTAATGTGTCAGAATATTTAGATCATGTAAAACAAGAGCTACAAGGTTTAATGCCTTACGAGCAAACACCGTTATCTAACATTCAACATTGGAGCGGTGTTTCTAATGATACTCCTCTGTTCAGCGCATTGTTAAATTACCGTCATTCAGAACCCCAATCTATATCAGATAACGTAGATATTGATTTAGGAATAACACTTCAGCTTGACAAAGAACGTACAAATTATCCATTTGATTTAAGTATTGATGATTACGGAGTTGATTTTGGTTTAACAGCTTGTATAGATGGGATTGAGCCAGATCGGGTTATCTCTTACATGGAGACAGCTTTGATAAAGCTTCTTGAGGAGATTGAATGTCCAAGTAATGTTGAGGTGAGTAGTTTGAGTATTTTGGCAGAAGAAGAACTACAGTTGTTAAATAGTTTTAATGCTACAGATATTGGTAATATTCAGAATGAAACTATTCTGGACATATTCGAAACACAAGCGCAACAGATTCCTGATGCAGTAGCAGTCGTTTACAAAAATGAAAAGATTACCTATAGAGAATTGAATGAAAAATCAAATCAATTAGCACATTATATATGTAATCAGAATGTTTCTGAAAATACTTTAATCGGAGTTTGTGTGTCTCGTTCTATAGAAATGATAGTTGGGGTATTAGGAGTTTTAAAATCAGGAAATGCCTATATCCCAATTGATCCGGAATATCCTTTGAATCGTATTTCTTATATAATTGAAGATGCTAAGCTTGATCTTATAATAAGTACTATTTCAGACATAAAACAATTAGACATTAATGAGGAGGTAAAATGCATATTGTTAGATAGAGACCATGAATTTATAACCAAAGAGGTTGCTACAATACCCGGGATAAAATTGACCCCTGAGCATTTGGCGTATGTAATTTATACATCAGGAACAACAGGTAAACCAAAAGGAGTTGCTATAACTCATTTTAGTTTGTACAATATATCTTTGAGTTGGCAAAAAGAGTACGATTTGGATGAGAATACTCGTTTATTACAAATGGCCAGCTTTTCTTTCGATGTATTTACAGGAGATCTTTGTCGTAGCTTATTGTATGGAGGACAGATGATTATTTGCCCAGGGACTATTCGCTTTGACCTTCAGGAACTGTATAAATTAATGTCTGACCATAAGATCAATATAATCGAGCTAACTCCATCGTTAGGAATCCCATTAATGGATCATATCTATGATAATAAATTAGACATCGAGTGGCTTAAACTCTTTATTTTAGGATCTGATGTCTGTACTTCTGTTGATTTTTGCCGATTAGAGAGTCGATTTGGAAAACAAGTAAGAATTATAAATAGTTATGGAGTTACAGAAGCTACCATTGATAGCTCCTATTATGAGGCCGAAGACCTAAATAGCCTGAGTAACTTGGCTAATGTTCCTATTGGTAAACCTATGAGGAATACTCATTTTTACATTTTAGATTCTTTTAAAAATGTATTACCAATAGGTGTTATCGGAGAACTATATATCGGAGGGTCAGGTCTGGCACAAGGATATTTACATAAAGAAGAACAGACAAAAGAGAAATTTGTAATTCATCCTTTTAAACCAGGAGAACGTTTATATAGAACAGGAGATTTAGCCCGATGGTTATCTGATGGAAATGTAGAATTTATTGGTAGAGGAGATACTCAGGTTAAAATTCGAGGATACCGAATCGAGTTAGGGGAGATTGAAAATGTATTAGCATCTTATGAAACTGTTATAAATTGTTGTGTTTTAGCTAAAACGGATGCGTATGGAAATAATCGCCTTGTAAGCTATGTTGTTTTAAAAGAGAGCCTGGATAAACAGGCTATAGAAGAATACTTAAAACAAAGTATACCAGAATATATGATTCCGCGTATTTGGGTGGAGTTAGATAAAATGCCTTTAACACCTAATAGTAAGATAGATAGAAAATCGCTGCCCGATCCTGATAATTTAGAATTATCAACCCAGGAATACACTGCTCCTGGTAATGAATTGGAAGAACAATTAGTTGGTATTTGGCAAGAACTTTTAGGAATAGAACGAATAGGGGTATATGACAATTTCTTTGAATTGGGAGGGCATTCTTTATTGGTAACAAGATTAGTTTCCGTAATTCGCAAGGAATTGAATGTAGAAGTTTCTATTCGTGATATTTTTAAGTATACCAATATACATGAATTAGCACTTCATTTAAAACAACAATCAATAGGTGTTTTACTACCCGAAATTGTTGTTCAACAACGTCAGGGTCGTATTCCTTTATCATTTAGTCAGGAACGTTTATGGTTTTTGGATCAGTTAGAAGGTAGTGTTGCATATCATATTCCTATAGTACTACGATTATCAGGTAGTCTGGACATTGATATATTAGAAACCTGTTTCAGAACCATTATATCTCGTCATGAGATATTACGAACAATGATTCGTTCTGAAGAGGGTATAGGCTACCAGGAGGTTGTTGATTCAAATACTTGGAAACTGGATCGGGATACGATTCAATCAGACGTTTCGTTAGAAAATTCTATAGAATCATATTTGACTATCCCATTTGATCTGTCCAAAGATTATAAATTCAGGGCTTGTGTATATGATCTGGGATCGGATCATTATGTTTTGGCAGGGGTTTTCCACCATATTGCCAGCGATGCGTGGTCAGAAGATATATTAATAGCAGAGTTTGCAGAGTTATATAGTGCATACCAAGAGAATCGTGAGGTGGTTTTACCAGAGTTGTCCTTACAATATTCAGATTATGCGATTTGGCAGCGTAAATATATAGAAGGAGAGATATTAGAGCAGCAGTTATCTTATTGGAAAGATAAATTACAAGGAGTTGCACCATTGGCATTGCCAACAGATTATGCTCGTCCCTCAGTTCAAAGTACAGAAGGAGCAACATTTAACTTTGAGCTGGATAAAACATTAAGTGATTCAATAATTGAATTATGCCAAGAAGAAGGAGTTACCTTATTTATGGTGATGTTATCGGCTTTCAAAGTTTTATTGTATAAATATAGTGGTCAGTCAGATATATGTGTAGGAACCCCTATTGCAAACAGAACCCAGTCAGAGTTGGAAAATATGATAGGGTTTTTTGTTAATACACTGGCACTGCGTAGTAATATAAAAGCTACCGCTGGCTTTAATGAATTGCTACAAGAGGTAAAGAATACAACACTAGAAGGATATGACCATCAATTAGCACCATTTGAGAAAGTGGTAGACCGGGTAATTAAAACCAGGGACATGAGTATGAATCCATTGTTTCAGGTTCTGTTTACATTAGAAAATATCCGTACTGAAGCTGATTTAGTAATGCATGGCGTAACTATGTCGCCTTTTGAGTATGAAGGAAATACTTCACAATTTGATGTAACATTTAATGTAACAGAAGAAATTACCGGTATTTCATTTAATATAGAGTATTGCACCGCTTTATTTAAAAAAGAGACTGTAGAGCGTATGCTGATACACTATCAAGAACTATTGCATAACATAGTAGTCAATCCATCAGAGAAAATAGGAAGCCTTTCTATACTAAGAAAAGAAGAGATATCTCAATTGGTAAACGTATTCAATACTACCAACGTTCCTCATGACCAGAACCAAACTATAGTAAGCCTGTTTGAAGAACAAGTTAATAAAACACCAAACGCTATAGCCCTTGTTTTTGAGGACAAACAATTAACCTATAAAGAGCTCAATGAGCGATCCAATCGTTTAGCATATCATTTAAGGAATATGTATAGCCTAAAAGCAGATGATATCGTTGGTATTTTATTAGATCGATCCGATTGGGCTGTGATTTCAATTTTAGGAGTATTAAAATCTGGAGCAGCCTATGTTCCTATTGATACCAGCTACCCAATATCTCGAAAATCATATATCGTAGAGGATAGTACTCCTAAGGTTTTGATTACCGACTCTGAACATCTTTTTGATAGTATAGAGTTTAATGTAAGCGTATTTTCGATAGATGTAGAATTAGAAGAGTTATTGGGAGATACTAATTTATTAAACAACCCGTCCTTTCTGTCCTCTCCAAAAGACTTAGCATACATTATTTATACCTCCGGAAGTACAGGCAAACCCAAAGGAGTAATGATAGAGCATTGTAACATAACTAATTATATGTTATATAGTTTATCTGCATACCAATCAGAAACAGGAAACCATAATTTTCCGTTATTTACCTCTTTGTCTTTTGATTTAACACAAACCAGTATTTTTCTTAGTTTACTAACTGGTGGTATTCTGTTTGTTTATGAAAAAGAAGCTATAGAATCTTTACCTTTAATTTTGAAGAATAAAGAAATTACTTCTATTAAATTAACACCGTCTCATTTATCCTTTTTTGAGGATACAGAACATTCTCATCTGAAACGGATAATTATAGGGGGCGAAGCATTAAAAAAATCACATCTTGATCTTCTGGGACCTCTGGATAGCTCGGTTCAGGTATTTAACGAATATGGACCAACAGAAGCTACTGTAGGTTGCGTTGTTATGGAGGTGAGTCAGTATCATACTTTATCATCAACCTCATCAATCTCTATTGGTAAACCTATAGATAATACCAATGTCTATATATTAGATGAAGCACAGCAGCTTTTGCCGATTGGAGTAGCAGGAGAATTGTGTATTGGAGGTAATGGACTGGCAAGAGGATATCTGAATAAAGAAGAGTTATCTCAGGAAAAATTCATATCCAATCCATTTAGCAAAGGAGAACGTTTGTACAAAACAGGGGATTTGGCCAAATGGTTGCCAAATGGAAACTTGGAGTATATCGGTAGAAAAGACGATCAGATCAAAATTAGGGGATACCGTGTCGAATTAGGAGAGATAGAAAATGTCTTAAGCCAGGAAATGGATATTCTTGAATGTTGTGTGTTATCAAAGCCAAATTCTGAAGGAAATCACCGTTTGGTAGGATATGTAGTTAGCGAAAATGATTTTGACAAGGACAGGTTACAAGCTTCATTGCTACAAAAATTACCGGCCTATATGATTCCGGGGCTTTGGGTAGTTCTTGAAACAATACCGCTTACAAGCAATGGTAAGATTGATAAAAAAGCATTACCCGATCCAGAGCTCATTGATATTGCCGCAGCTGGTTATATTGAACCTCGAAATGAAATGGAAATTAAGCTGGCAGAGATATGGAAAGAACTACTAGGAGTAGAACGAGTAGGAGTGCAGGATAACTTTTTCTCCTTAGGAGGACACTCCTTGTTGGCAACTCGTTTGGTATCTATGATTCGAAAAAAATTGAACATAGAGATAGCTATTATAGACGTTTTTGAGTATCCTTTATTATCAAACTTATCAGAATTTGTAGATTCCCAATCTCGTGGGGGCAGTATACTTCCCGAAATAGTTCCGAAAGACAGAAACAGAAAAATCCCATTATCATTCAGTCAGGAGCGTCTGTGGTTTTTGGATCAATTACAAGGTAGTGTAGAGTACCATATCCCATTTACCCTGCGTATTACAGGAAAATTGGATACGTTATTATTAGAAAACGCTATCAAAGAAGTAATTTCTCGTCACGAAGTTTTACACTCTGTTATTTATGCCGATAAAGGAATAGGATATCAAAAAATAGTGCCGGTGTCGGATTGGTCAATGGATATGGTTTTGGTAGAGAACGAAGACATGATCTTAAAAAATCTGGAATCTTTTATAGATACCCCGTTTGATATGGCAAAAGACTATATGTTCAAAGCCCGTCTGTACGAATTAAACAAAAATGATTATGTGTTCTGTGGAGTTCTGCATCATATAGTTAGTGATGGATGGTCTCAGGGTATTTTGATAAATGAATTTATACATATATATAGTGCTTTACAAGCAGGACGACCATTTGCCCTGCCAGAGCTGCCAATACAATATGCAGATTATGCAATCTGGCAACGGGAGTATATAGAAGGTGAAATATTAGAGCAGCAATTATCATTTTGGCAAACTAGGCTTCAGGGAGCTCCTCCTTTGTTGCTGCCTACAGACTATGATCGCCCGTCGATTCAAAGTATAGAAGGAGCCTCAGTTAACTTTGAATTAGATTCAAAAACAACCCAGGCAATAAAAAAGCTCTGTAAAGAAGAAGGAGTAACGCTATTCATGTTCTTATTAACAGTATTTAAAGTATTGCTATATAAATATAGCGGGCAAGATGATATATGTATAGGAACACCTGTTGCAAACCGAACACAAGCAGAACTAGAAGGATTGATAGGTTTCTTTATCAATACATTAGTGCTTAGAAGTGATCTAAGTGATAATCCAGAGTTTAGAGAACTATTAAAACAAGTAAAATCAACAACATTGGAAGGGTATGAGAATCAATTAGTACCTTTCGAAAAAGTTGTGGATCGAGTTGTAAAAACCCGGGACATGAGTATACCTCCGCTGTTTCAAGTAAAATTTATGCTGGAGAACACCCCCGAATCAGAAGATTTGCACCTTGAAAATTTAGAAATTAACTCATACGAGTATAATATTGAGTTTTCTCCGTTGGATATATCCTTAAATGCGGTAGAACTGGCAGATAGTATTTACTTTAATTTTGAGTACAGTATTTCTTTATTCTCCAAAGATACCGTACAAAGAATGGCATTGCATTACAAAGAGTTGATACAAAACATTCTCATATCTCCATCATCCAATATAGGAAACTTAACTATACTCACAAATGAAGAATCTTCCAAATTGTTGGATGTGTTTAGTATGTCCAATACAACTTCGGTTTCTTACGGTAAGGATAGCACACTCGTCTCCCTGTTCGAAAAACAAGCTTTTGATACCCCCGAAGCTATTGCTGTAGTGTTTGAGGACAGAAAGTTAACCTACAAAGAACTAAATGAAAAGTCAAACCGTTTGGCACGCCATTTTCGGGAACATTATGAGTTGAATCCTGGAGATTTGGCAGGAATCCAATTAAATCGTTCTGACTTGGCTATTATCTCAATGCTGGGAATTATGAAAGCAGGCGCAGCCTATGTTCCAATTGATGTAGAATACCCGGTGTCCCGAAAAACATTTATTATTGAAGACACCCGTTTGAAAGTGTTAATTGTAACTTCAGAAAAACTATTGGATAGTATAGAACTTAATGTCCCTGTTTTTTCAATAGATATAGAGTTGGATAGCCTCCCTCAGGATGCATTGTATTCGCAAAACCCGGGATACCCTGTGTTGGTTAATGATTTGGCATATTTGATTTATACTTCGGGTAGTACCGGAAAACCAAAAGGAGTGATGATCGAACACCAGGGGATTGTTAATACAATATGCTCTCAGGTTAAGGCATTCTCTATTACCACAGAGGATCGTTGTCTTCAGTTTGCAAATCCATTTTTTGATGCTTCTGTATGGGAAATATACATTTCTCTTTTGGGAGGAGCTGGTTTATATATACCATCAGAAGAAGAAAAAGCAGATATAGTTTCTTTTGTGAAATTTGTAAAAGAGCATCAGGTTACATTCGCCACTTTACCTCCTGCTTTTCTGAAATTATTACAAAGCGATAGTATTCCATCCATAAAAACCCTGGTAACAGCAGGGGAAACCATACCGTTAGAAGTCGCTAAGGATTTTTCTAAATCCCGTAAATACATAAATGCTTATGGTCCAACAGAAACCAGTATTTGCGCAACAACTTTTGAAGGAGATATTACAGGAAGTAGTGTTCCTGTTGGAAAACCTATAACAAACACTAATGTTTACATTTTAGATTCGGATATGAATTTAGTATCTATTGGTGTTCCGGGAGAGTTGTGCGTAGGAGGCCCCGGACTGGCAAGAGGATATCTTAACCGTGAAGAGCTAACAAAAGAGAAATTTGTAGACAACCCTTTTGTAGATGGAGAGCGATTGTATAAAACAGGGGATTTGGCTCGATGGTTAGCAGATGGTAATATCGAATTTATGGGAAGAAAAGATGACCAGGTAAAAATAAGAGGATACCGTATAGAGTTAAACGAAATCGAAAGAGTACTTATAGAAAAAGAAGATGTTGAGCATTGCTGCGTAGTGGTAAGAGAAGATTCAATAGGAACCCAAAGTCTGGTTGGTTATGTCGTAGTTAGCGAAAATTATGACGCTCAGCAAATACAAGGGTACTTAAAAGAAAGGTTGCCAGAATATATGATACCGGCATTATGGGTTTGTATAGATGAATTACCAATTAACCGAAATGGTAAAATTGATAAAAAAGCCCTGCCTGATCCTGAAATCTCTGATATGTCTAAAGCAGAATATGTAGCACCACGTAATGATATGGAGGTACAATTAGCAGCTATATGGGAAGAGTTATTAGGAATAAAAGGAATAAGCATACACGATAATTTCTTTGCCCTGGGGGGACACTCTATCATGGCAATTCAGTTGATATCCCGTATCAATGTAATGCTGGATATATCGTTAAATGTCTCTGTTATATTTGAAAATCCCACTATTTCGAAATTCGTTAAAAATATGTCCTCCAAAGACTTTTTTACTCATAAAACAATAATAGCCTTACAAGAAAAAGGAAATAAAAAGCCAATATTTTTTGCACCACCTGTATCAGGTACAGTAGGCTCTTATTTAGAATTGTCCAAAGCTCTGGGAGAAAATCAACCGGTATATGCATTTCAATGCTCTGGATTGGACGGGAAGTCAAAAACCTCAGAATCTGTAGAAAAAATGGCAGAAATGTTTATTAAAGCAATGCAGGAGGTAGAACCTGCAGGTCCTTATCGACTGGGAGGATATTCTTTTGGGGGAGCTGTAGCACTCGAAATGGCATTGCAATTAAAAAATAAAGGATTTGATGTAGAAGAATTATTGATGATAGATGCCAGGATTAATGAAGTAAGTGATGAGATATATGAACAAATAGATGAAGCCCAAAGATTTCGTGAATTATTATACAGTGAAATAAATGAACTAAGAGAGATTTTTGATTCAGAATTAACAAAATCAAAGTTAGCTCTCGAAGGTAAATCTATACCTGAGCAGATCCATGTAATTTGCGAATTGGCAAAAGGCTCAGAATTTTCTATGACAGACAATGAAATTAAAGGGCAACTAGAAGTTCTTTATAGTAATTCGACATATAGATATGTACCAAAAATTAGTCAAAAACTAGATACTCAAATCACGTTGTTCAGAGCAATGTACGTTCCAAAAATACTGGCAAATTCAGAAATGGAAATGATTGATAATAACGATATAGGATTTGATTATGGATTACAAAAATATACCAATAAAAAGGTAATAGTATATCCTGTCCCAGCTGTACATACTACAATACTTGAAGAAACTCATGCAAAAGAAATTTCAGAGGCGCTTAAAACAGGCAGCGTAGTAGAAATGATTAATTAACATAATCCTGATTAAAATAATAGAAAAACAGTAGTGCTCTTAATGTATTGGACAATACATTAAGAGTACTACTTTATGAGTACGAATAGCAGCAATTTTTAGGATAACTTTTTTAAAAGAAGTCATCAAAACAGAAATGATACGATCTTAAACAGCTCGTATCCCAAAAACTTTCCGATAAGAGTAGATAACTAATGAAGAAATATTTTTTATACGTAGGCCTGATAATGATCTCATTACTAGGTACCGATTTAACAGATTTTGCCCTAAGTATTTGGGTGTTGAAACAACCGGAAGGGACAATTACTTCGTACTCCATGATATGGTTTTTTGAAGCTGCTCCTGCTGTACTTTTAGCACCATTTATTGGGAGTTTTGTGGATAGATGGAGCAAAAAGAAAATAATTATTTACGGCCAGGTCATAACAGGTATAGGTAGTATTATACTGATGTCACTTTTTTATTTGGAACATTTACAACCCTGGCATATTATGATAGTGTCAGGAATAGGTTCTATAGCCAGTATGTTTGTTTTTAGTGCTTTTTATGTTGCAACAACAGCATTAGTGCCAAAAGATAAACTGATAAAAGCACAAGGGGTATCGACTGCAATTTATGCCGCTATTAGTATTGGAGTGCCTGTAGCTTCTCCCGTACTATTCAAAATGATCGGTATGGAACGTATATTTATGATTGATATTATCACTTTTTTGATATCTATTCTTGCCTTTTTGATAATACGATTTGTTGTCGTATCAAAAACAGAAGAAGAATTTAACTTTAAAAACGATTGGAAATTAGTAAAAGAATTTTTGATAGAAAAAAAAGGGCTAAGATCATTATTGGGCTTTTTCTTTATAACAGGTTTTTTAATAGGACTCATCAAAGTACTTTTTACCCCATTGATATTAGACTTTTCAAACGAATATTATTTGGGCATGGTGTTATCTGCAGTAGGAATAGGTACTGTGATAGGAGGAGTTGTAATGAGTACCATTAAAAGGATCGAGAGCCCTGTTAAAACCATTTTTAATGTTAATATCCTTGTAGGGATCGTTCTTGTTAGCTTGTGGATAGATGTTAATTTATATGTTTTGGCAATTGGAGGAATGTTGGCGGTTCTTTTGTTTACAGTATCTGATATTATGAATAATGCCTTTTTTCAAGCCGTGGTTCCAACAAAAATGCTAGGAAGGTTATCGGGTTTTGTCGGGCTGGTTATTGGAGCTTCAGAACCACTGTCTTATATGTTGTCAGGGATTTTTGTAGATTATCTTAACAATATTGTTTCTGTTATTCCCAAAGAATTTTCGAATCATTTTCCAGGAACTACAATTACGATCTCAATTATCTTAATCTTCACAATATCCGGATTGCTATTAATGATCGTTTCATTCTTTTTTCAAAGAAATAAAAAAATTAAAAACCTCGATGCTTTGTATCAAAAAAAACTCAAAAAAAAACCAATAGATACCAAAAATACAGCACATGCTAATTCTCCTATTATGAAGTAATGTGCTATTATAAAGTTTTAAAACCAGTAATAATTCAATGAACGAATTTCAAGTAACACAGGAAAAACAAATTCTTGAACATATACCTATTCAAAATGGTATAACCAGAAAAGAATTTTACCAAGATTTTGTAAACGAAGGAAAACCGGTAGTTATTCGGGGAATGACTTCGGGTTGGAATGCTTTGGAATGGGGTGCAGACTATTTTAAAGCAAAAGAAACTGGAGTCAAAATCCCTATCAAGGTAGGTAATGTAAACGAAGGCAGACGAGAAATGATGCTAATTAGTGAGTATATAGAATTGTTGGATGCCTACGAAAAAAACATAAAACTAGGGTTGAGCGCAGATCCTGTGGGATACTTGCACGATATTCCTTTTTTTTATATGTTTCCCGAGTATTTGGCAGATATTTTGCCCTTTCCAAAAGAATTATTACCCGAATGGTATCGTCCAAAATGGCAAAATTATGTTCAATTTTTTATGGGGGCTACAGGAAGTCTCACCCCATTACATTTTGACACCCTTTTAACCCATAATTTGTTTTTTCAGGTTGTGGGCAAAAAACAATTCATTTTGATTGATGGCGCCCAAAAAGATCACAGTTATATAAGGGGATGGAGATGGTCAAATTTTGATCCTAAATATCCTGATTATGAAAAATTTCCTGAAGCCAAAAAGTTGAATATAAAAGAAGCAATTTTAGAACCCGGGGACATCCTTTATATGCCTTCAGGAATGTTACATCAGGTTCATGGACTAAGCCAGTCAATTTCTTTCAATATTGATTGGCATACTGTCAAAAGTGCAAAAAAAGGGGTCGGGTCTTTATGGAAAGGAGCTCCGCTAAAAAATGTATATTATAATGCATTGATATATGCAGGTTTAGGGCTTAAAGTTCCTGAAAAATACATATTTCCACTATACAAAACTTATCTCAATTATATTAGTTAATATTTAATAAATAAAAAATGAATACTGAAGTATATCTTAAGCCTAATGTTGTTATAGAACCCTTATTTGATAACTGGTACGCATGGAGCCATTTGATCTCTCCTGCAACCGGGGCGATGAATGTGGTAGGGCGGCATTTAAAAATTATGAGTTCTTATATCCAGGCTCCTGCTGCTCACGCAGCAGCAGTTAAAAACCCCAAAATGCTGGGAGGTCCTTTTATTGATTATGAAGGGAAACGTGTCGATGAAATTAAAAAACTTAAAGAGGAAACCTTGCAAAAACAGAAAGACTTAATTGCATTTAATGATGCTGTCAAAGAATTGGATGCATTGTTAAAAAGTAAAGCCAAAGGTTTTTCGTTAGAGCCCCTATACGATGAAGTGCCAGAAATATTACAAGGATATGTGGAGCTGACTTATGATTTGAACAACCAGCCCTCTTTTAGATTTTTTGAATCCTTACTATATAAGAGTAAATTTTATAACCCGGATTCGCAAAGTATTTTACTATGGGTGACAGAGAATGATGAACGGCCTTTTGTGCTAAGCACACCCAGATTACGCGATAGCAATCAGGTACACTTAAATATTCCTTTTAGTCATGAAGGCTTGGACAAACTAAGCAAAATGAAACGAATACCAGGTTCTCTAAAAGAAATAAAAGAACTATTGGGGATATCAAAAGAACAAGAAGACGTATTTGATACCTTTTTTACAACACAACCTCCCAAAGAATATAATCAATATACCGGGGATAAGGTGCGTATGCGTTATTTTGGGCATGCAAGTATACTTGTAGAAACAAAAGATATCTCAATTATGTTGGATCCCGTAATAAGCTATTATGGATACCATCAAGACGTTTCACGTTTTTCTGATATGGATTTGCCCGAAGTGATAGACTATGTTTTGATAACCCATAACCATCAGGACCATATATTATTTGAAACACTAATCCCGTTACGTCATAAAATCAAGAATATCGTAGTTCCCAGATCATCAAACGGTAGTTTACAAGACCCAAGTTTAAAACTAATGTTACAAGCAATTGGCTTTAAAAATGTTATTGAAATTGACGAAATGGAAGCCATTAACTTTAATGACTGTACTATCACCGGGGTGCCTTTTATAGGAGAACACTCAGACTTAAACATACAATGCAAAATATGCCATCATGTTGCTGTAGGGGATTTTAAAATGCTTTTTGTTGCAGACTCTTGTAACGTGGCATCAAAACTATACGAACTCGTACAAGCAGAACTTGGAGATGTTGATGTATTGTTTTTGGGAATGGAGTGTGACGGAGCTCCTTTGTCATGGTTGTACGGACCATTGTTAACAGAAGCGATAGACAGGGATAAAGATTTTTCAAGAAGACTGGCAGGTTCAAATTTTGAAAGAGGAAAAGGACTTGTAGAAGCTTTCAGCCCCAAAGAAGTATATGTTTATGCAATGGGACAAGAACCATGGTTAGAATTTATAAGTAGTATCAAATATACAGACGAGTCCAACCCTATTATTCAATCTAATAAATTAGTTCAATATTGTATAGATAATGATATAAAGTCAGAACGACTATTTGGCGAAAAAGAGATTTTGTACAAAAAACATTCTCCATCTTTAAGTCACCAATTAGAATCCGAAGTACAATATTAATCCTTTACAAAAAGTTTTAATTCATATTAAGGAGTTTAATCCTTCGTTTTTGGATAGTTTTTAGCCGAACCACAAAAAGCATCCGTTTTTCAGTGCAGTTCGGCTATAACTATCTCAAAATAAAATATATAAAATGTACTTCGGTAAATTCAAACCATAAATGATAAATCAACTTCGGGATTTTGTTTGGCGCAACTTCTCAAAAATGAATTTAAAATTGATTAACACACATGCATATTGCTTCCTTTCGGAGAGCATGGATTTAATATTTATTTTGAAAAAATATGAGCAATAATTTATTTCAAACAAAAAATAAAATAATAGCGATTCCCTTTGCAGGAGGTAATAGATTTAGTTTCAAAAGTTTAGAGAAATATGTGCCACAAGATTTGGATTGGGTCACACTAGAATCTCCGGGGAGAGGAAGTCGGTTTTCAGAAAAACTATTAGAAACAATCGAAGAATTATCAGAAGACCTTCTGGATCAATTAATACCTCATATACAAAATAGTGATTATATGATCTATGGTCATAGCTTAGGAACCTTATTGGGCTATGAAGTAACTAAAAAGATAGTACAACAAAATTTGAAATTACCAATATGCCTTTTTTTTACAGGCAGGGGGGCACCGGGCTATAATAGATTTCAGAAAAAAAAATCATTATTGCCTAAGGATTTATTTTGGAAAGAAGTTAGTGATATAGGAGGTTTGCCAAAAGAAATTTTGGCACATGAGGATCTTTTGGATATGTATTACCCAATACTGAAATCAGATTTTAAAGCTATTGAGGACTATCAATATCATAGAATGGAAAAATTATTTCCTATTCCAATCCATATCTGTATGGGAACCGAAGAAATAGGGGATGGTGAAGAAAAAACATCTGTTGGTAATATGAAAGCCTGGGAAAATGAAACAAATGCTAATTGTACATTCGAGTTATTACAAGGAGACCATTTCTTTATTTTTAAACACCAAAAAGCAGTAGTTCAAAAAATAATAAATACAGCTATGGCAATTAGAACTTCTGTTGCATAACCGTATAAATTAGGCGATTTGTGAAATCTTAAAATAATAATAAATCCCTGTATATTATACTAATACGTCTAATTTTTAGCAAGTTGAATTTGCAGACAATTGCTTTTTTTTAGTCCGTATTAGATATTAGAAAATCTATTACAACTGAAAAGCCTTTCAAACACAGGTGTTTTACAGTTTTATAACGAAGTTCTAAGACATAATCAGGGTTTAAAATATAACGGAATATTTTAATTAATATCTTAAACCTATTCAAATGAAAATTTTAAAGTTTGGAGGAACTTCTCTGGGATCTATTGAGAATTTAAACAAAGTAAAGAATATTCTAAAAAATGATTATGATCAAAAAATAGTGGTTTGTTCGGCAATGTCTGGAGTCACAGATGAATTAGTTTCTCTTTCTGAAAATATTAAATTAAAAAACACAGAGCAAATAGCATTACAATTATATAAACTGAAAGAAAAACATATAGACGTAATTGATAACTTAGTAGAAGAGGAAGAGGAACGAAGAAAAATAAAGAAAGGGGTATCAAAAATAATAAATGAGATTTCAGAGCTTTCTACAATGAAGTATTCTGAAGTTTTACATTCAAAAATAATAACTCGCGGAGAAGCATTATTAACCCATATATTTTCTAGCTATTTGAATTTAATTGGGGTATCCAATGAACTACTTAGTGCAGAAGAATTTATGTGGGTAGATTACATCGAAAACCCTAATCTGGAAAAGGTTTCTAAGAAATTAAATTCAGTTTTAGTAAAAAAACCAAATACAAAACTATATATCACACAAGGATTTATTTGTAGAAATAATACGGGAGATATAGATAATCTTAGAAGAGGAGGTAGTGACTATTCTGCTACTATAATTGGAGCAGCATTAGGGGCTGATGAGATACAGATATGGACAGATATAGATGGAGTACATAATAATGATCCCAGATATGTTGAAGATACTTTTTCAATACCGTGTTTGTCATATAACGAAGCCTCAGAACTAGCATATTTTGGTGCCAAAGTTTTACATCCGCAAACCGTTTTTCCTGTAATTGATAAAGACATTCCTATTGTCTTAAAAAATACATTTGATACAGAAGCATTAGGTACTATAATATCGAATAAAGTAATTAGCAAAGGCATAAAAGCTATCTCGGCAAAAGATAATATAACTGCTGTTAAAATTAAATCATCCAGAGGTTTGATGAATTACGATTTTTTTAATAGGATATTCGAAGTGTTTAATAAATATCAAACTTCTATCGATATGGTTACCACCTCAGAAAAATCGATATCGTTAACGGTAGAAGACACAGATAATCTTATAGAGATCCAAAAGGAACTGGAGATATATGCAGAAGTGATTATAGAACCTCATAATAGTATAATTTGTGTCGTTGGAGAATCTATTATTACAGATAAAAAGTCACATAAATTATTTGATATTTTAAATCATATTTCAATTAAAATGATTTCTTTTGGAGGCAGCAATAATAATATTTCGATATTAGTAGATACCAAAGATAAGACTTCTGCATTAAGGATTTTGCATAGCAATCTTTTTTTGGTACAGCAAGAAGTAGTGATGTAAAACTTTTGAATCCTAATCAAGGATTTAATTACCCGGGGGTTGCCTCGAAAATAAAATACATTTTAAGAAACATACCGTATCTTATGAACCTGCTCTGGGTTGTTGATTAAGCAAGGTTTTAAAGTAAGATATTCTTATTTTTTTCAATAGGAATAAAAATTTTTTATAAAAAAAATGACTCAAATATTCTATTCGTACATAGTTAAAAAAAACCATGATAAACTAATAAAAGAAATAGCCCCACTCCTTCCAGCTGATTTTCAGAATAAAATTTTGGGATACAGGCGGTGGCAAGATGCGCAGCTTTCTTTATTAGGTAGAATTATTTTAAGTCAGGGGTTAAAAAAAATGAATAAAAATATATCTATAAATGATTTACGTTATACTATTTATAATAAACCATATTTTGAAAACAATACTGTAAAATTTAGTATTTCTCATTCAGGAAACATGGTAGTTTGTGCAATATCAGGCACTTGTGATATTGGTGTAGACCTGGAAATAATTAATAATACGGTTAAAATAGAAGATTATAAAAGCCAAATGACGGCTACAGAATGGCAACAAGTAATGTTGTCTGATAATAATCAAGTATCGTTTTATGATTATTGGACACAAAAAGAGGCGGTTATAAAAGCACAAGGCAAAGGACATTCAATCCCCATGCAATCTTTTGAAATAGCAGGGTGTAAAACAAAAATTGATAAAGAAAATTTCTTCTTAGAAAAAATCCGGATAGATCAGGATTATATCTGCCATCTGGCATTTAAAAACACAACAGATCCAATAGTTTTGAATCCTCAGGTAGTAGATTTTTCTATACAATAAAGAAGCTTGTTATACCATTTTAACTTTGAAATAGTGCGTATAGAAATAATTTATTAGTGCTATTTCAAAGTTAAAATGGTATTACTTCCGTTTTTAAGATAAAATATTTTGGATAGGGGTAGGTTCGAGAAGCATTCAGCATAATTTTTTTCTTTCGTTTTGAATCAAGCCTTGAAAAATTAAACCCTATAATTTGGGTTGAAAACAAAATATGTTTTCATAAACATACAAGATCAAATTTTTGTTCTGCAATGATAAAGATTAACAACATTTATAAAAAAAACAGTATCTTTTGTAAGAATTTTTATAACCAATAAAACCGCATACAATGGAAGCGCCTGGCAGTATTTATATTAATGGACATAAACATGTTAGCTATTGTTCGGATTTTTTTTCAGAAGAAGAACTGGTTACAAAAAGCAAATCTTTTTATGAGTGGTTGGATAAAAGAAGATCTGTTAGGGATTTCTCTGAGGCACCAGTGCCGAGAGAAGTAATAGAAAACCTTATTAAGAGTGCATCCACAGCACCATCGGGAGCGCATAAACAGCCATGGACATTTTGTGCAATTTCTAATCCGGCATTAAAAACTCAAATTAGAAAAGCAGCCGAAGTAGAAGAAAAAGAAAGTTATGAAAAAAGAATGAGCGAGCGGTGGAAAAAAGATCTCGAACCTCTTGCTACAGACATGCATAAACCGTTTCTGGAAATTGCTCCCTGGCTTATTATAGCTTTCAAAAAAGTATATGAACTAGAAGAAAACGGGGAAAAGCACAATAATTATTACGTAAACGAATCTATTGGGATAGCTTGCGGAATGTTAATATCTGCAATTCATAATGCAGGATTGGTAACTCTTACACATACTCCAAGCCCAATGAATTTTTTGGCAGATATACTTAATAGACCAGGTAATGAAAGAGCTTTTTTGTTGCTTCCTGTTGGATATCCTAAGTTTCCTGCTTATGTGCCGGATTTAAAAAGAAAAAATCTGGATGAGGTAACTGTTTTTTATGAATAGTTAAAATCTGTTTTTGGAAAAAGAAATGACTTTTATTAAAGAGTTCTATTCTGAAAAAGAGAATAGTATGGAAAGAAAATATATTTTAAAAAATATATAAGAAAAGGTAGGGTATACCTTTAATGAAACGTTTTGTATATGTAAACAAAATTATGAATCTGTAACACAATAGGGTTTAAGGGACAAAGTAAATTCTAAAATTCAGGTTTTAATAAGTAAAGAGATGGAGAGAATTTTCTTTCCATCTTTTTTATTATACCAGTTCTACTTTGAATTTACTGTTAAAATGGTATAATTTATTAATCCAGGTTCAAAGTTAAAAAGGTATTAGAAAAAAGACTGTTATTCAATTAGTTTTTCAATGCCTTTTTGAGAGTCTATTGATGTGTCTTTATACTTTAATGTCCAGCCAAGAGAGTTTGTAACAATGTATATTTTTTGTAGCTCACTAATTAATCTGTTTTTTGAATTTGTTACCAACGTAGATTTCTTTACTTTTTTATTTAATTCTTCAATAACTATTTTTCGTACAGTATTGTGATCTTCAGTACTAAATTTATTAATAATCCCTTCTTGGATATCGTGGTATGTTATCTCAGGATTGATATTAATCTCGGCTTCAGGAATTGTGGTAATTGTTACTGTTTTTGTTTCAGGGTCTATATGGTGTTCAATTTTTCTTAGATCATAAGATACTTGTACATTAGCATTAACCAATACAATTATTTTCTTTTCAGAAGTAATAAGATTAAAATAGGTTTTTCCATCTTTGTACGTAATAATATCCGAAAAATGACCTTCGGTAACGACAAGTTTCCCTGTGTTTTTTATTTGATCGAGAATAAGACCAGAAGATGCTACTTCGGTTTTGCGAGTATTGAATTGATCTATAAAATATTTAATTCCAAACGCTAAAAACGCTGTAATAAACACTCCAAGTAGAAAATTACGCATAAAATGGTTATATCAAGTTTTGCATAAATGTACATAAAAAAATAGCTCTTCTGCGCAGAAGAGCTATTTTACATACTTACGTAATTTATATTCCTTAATTTTCCTGAGGCGGATATTTTTCCAAAATCGCTGCAACGATTTCATTTATCTTCTCTTGTTTTCTGTTTACATCCTGGGTTAATGCAGATGTACCCATCCCTTGCCAAACCAATTCTTTTTTAGAAGCATCAATAAGATCTATATATAGCGTTCCTTGTGTAGTGGTTGACACGGTATTATAACCACTTCCCCAAAACCAGGGGTTCCACCCCCAACCATATCCCCAACCATAGTTGTTTTGGTAGATATTTACATTCTCTTTAGTTTTTGTAAAAATACTTACCAGCATATCCGGGGTAGATGACTTTGTAAAACCTTTTGCTGTCATATCACCTTCAATAGCTCTTAAGATACGTTTTTTGTCCAGATCGCTAATTTCTGCTTTGTCTATTCCGGGTTTATAAAAAGCAAAAGTTTTGTAGGTATTAAAATCAGCCTGCTTATCATAATCCGAAGCAACACGCACAGTAGAGCAAGAACTAACAGTTATGATAAAGATTAATGATAAAAGCGAAAAAAATCTCATAATCCTTGTGTATTAAACGTTTAACAAAAGCTTTTTGTATAAATATAAGCAATAATCATACCATTTCCAGAAATTATAGGTTTTTCTTAAGAGTAACTATTGGTGTTTTTATCATACCCATACGGGCAATGCCTGCATCCACTCTCGCAACAGTAGCCTCTTCTAAGGTGGTATTGTTCTGTAAAACACCGATACCCCTCTGGGGTGATGTAATAATCTCCTTCTTTTGGAGTTAATACTTTTTTAGGGTTATTCATATTTACAAAAATAGTATCTTGCAGTTATATGCCCATAATAGTTAACAAATATTTGATAGGTCGTCATTTTGTGGGAATTGCCCTATGGCCATTTATAGTGATTAATAATTCTTTTCTTAAAAAAGATACTGTTTTTATTAATCATGAAAAAATTCATATCAGGCAACAGGCAGAATTGTTGGTAGCACCGTTTTATATTTTTTATATTACAGAGTATATCATCAGGGTAATTAAATATCGAAACCCACAAAGAGCATATCGTAATATTTCTTTTGAAAGAGAGGCGTATTATAATGAAGAGAACCTTAATTATCTTAAAACCAGAAAACCCTGGAGTTTTATTAAATATTTGTAAATGTATATTTTTTCTTCAGAAACACTTCCTTCAAAAAATCAACCCATTACACACCCTGTTTTGGATACTGCAAAAGTTTTTCTGGATATTAAACGAGAAGATCTGATTCATAAAGAAGTCTCAGGTAATAAATTCAGAAAGTTAAAATACAATCTTTTAGAAGCAAAAAGAAAAGGATACACCACCGTTATTACTTTTGGCGGGGCATACAGTAATCATATAGCAGCAACAGCGGCAGCAGGAAAAATAACAGGGCTACAAACCATAGGGGTTATACGAGGAGAAGAGTTAGCAAAAAATATAGAAAAGACGTTGTCAGAAAATGATACTTTACGATTAGCTTCTGCCGCAGGCATGCATTTTAAGTTTATAAGCAGAGAAATGTATCGGGAAAAATCCTCTGCTATTTTTTTAGAACAGCTAAAAAATGAATTTGGCTCTTGTTTTATTATACCCGAAGGGGGAACCAATGCTCTGGCGGTACAAGGTTGTGAAGAAATACTTACTTCAACCGATGCTGTGTACGATATTATTTGTTGTGCTGCAGGAACCGGAGGAACCATTGCCGGGATTATTAATAGTGCCAATAATAGCCAGTTTGTTCTTGGGTTTCCGGCTTTAAAAGGAGATTTTCTTTCTGCAGATATTAAAAAATATACTTCAAAAACCAATTGGGAGCTGGTTAATGAATACCATTTTGGAGGCTATGGTAAAATAGATAGCAACCTTGTTGAGTTTATTAATACATTTAATAAAGAGCAACATATAGCGTTGGATCCTGTGTATACCGCAAAGATGCTTTTTGGTATTTTTGATACGATACAAAAAGGTGTTTTTAAAAAAAATACTCGTATTTTAGCCATCCATACTGGTGGTTTGCAAGGAATAGCCGGGATGAATAAAAAATTAGAAAAAAAGAAGCTACCCCTTATTACAATTGGATATTAAAAATGAGGAAATTTATTTTACTGTTATTTGTTACAGCGTTTATGATTTCTTGCGGAGGAAGTAAAAAAGTAACATCTTCGGGAACAATAAAACCCAGACCCAAAAGAACCATTATCAGTACTACAGAACGTAGTGTTGAAAAGGTAATAATTACCGATAATACTATTGAAGAATCAGAAAAAAAACCTTTACCGGTGTTGTCCTATAACGATAAGGTACAACAGTATGTTTATGAATTTTCTGAAATAGCCAAAAGCGAAATGAAAACTTATGGTATACCGGCAAGTATTACCCTGGCTCAAGGAATTTTGGAATCCGGAGCAGGATATGGAGAGCTTACACAAAAAGCAAAAAACCATTTTGGAATAAAATGCCATGAATGGGAAGGAGACAGAGTGTACCATGATGATGATCGTTCTCAAGAGTGCTTTAGAAAATACGATGAAGCAAGTGAATCTTTTAGAGATCACTCTCTGTTTTTAAGAGACAGAAAAAGATATTCCAGACTATTTACATTTAATAAAAAAGATTACAAATCGTGGGCAAGAGGTTTACGCGAAGCAGGATATGCTACAGATGAAAAATATCCTCAAAAACTTATTTCTATTATAGAACGATATCAGCTAGATAAATATGATGATGAAGTTTTGGGGGCTAGAGTTCGGGAAAAGGAAGAAGTGAATATAGACAAGAATACTAATGTAGATAAAGTAGTTGCTATAGTAACAACCATACCAAATAACAACAACCATACTGTTCAAAAAGGAGATACATTATATTCAATTTCCAGAAAATATAAGATCTCTGTACAAGACCTTAAAGCATACAATAAATTAGTAGATAATCATATAACAATCGGTCAGGTACTTAAAGTAACAACTGCCGATCAAGAAGAAGATTTTAATTAACATGATCTATAAAAGAAGCAGCGCATTATTTGCAGCAGCGCAGAAAGTGATCCCGGGTGGGGTTAACTCACCAGTACGGGCATTTAAAGCGGTAGGAGGAGACCCTGTATTTGTTAAAGAAGCAAAAGGAGCATATTTGTATGATGAAGATGGTAATCGGTTAATAGATTATATCAACTCCTGGGGGCCTATGATATTAGGTCATGCACACCAGCCAGTAGTAGATGCCATTATTGATAAAGCAAAAAAAGGAACCAGTTTTGGGATGCCTACCGAGATTGAAACACAGATTGCAGAGCTTGCTGTGGCAATGGTTCCTAATATAGATAAAATAAGATTTGTAAATTCGGGTACAGAGGCATGTATGAGTGCTATTAGACTTGCACGAGGATATACTGGTAAAGATAAAATTATCAAATTTGCAGGATGTTATCATGGGCACAGCGATTCTTTTTTAATACAGGCAGGGAGTGGCGCTGTTACTTTTGGAAGCCCTAATAGCCCCGGAGTAACTAAAGGAACAGCACAAGATACCCTGTTAGCAAAATATAATGATCTGCAAAACGTAGAAAGTATTATACAGTCTAACAAAGGAGAAATAGCTTGTATTATAATAGAGCCTGTAGCAGGAAACATGGGATGTATCCCACCGGTAAAAGGATTTTTGGAAGGATTAAGAAATTTGTGCGATGCTAATGAAATCTTATTGATTTTTGATGAGGTAATGACTGGTTTTAGATTGGCAAAAGGAGGAGCACAGGAGTTTATGGGGGTAAATGCCGATATTGTTACTTTTGGCAAGGTAATAGGTGGTGGTTTACCAGTAGGAGCATTTGCTGCCCGATCCAAAATTATGGATTATCTTGCACCATTGGGTCCCGTTTATCAGGCAGGAACATTAAGTGGTAATCCATTGGCAATGGCAGCAGGATTAGCAATGCTTACCGAGTTAAATGAAAATCCTGCAATATTTAAAAGCCTGGCAGATAAGACTGAATATCTGCATAAAGGGATTGCCAGTGTTTTAGAAGAAGAAAATGTCATACATACCATTAATAGAACAGGATCTATGATTTCTGTACATTTTGATAAAGATGCAGTAGTAGATTTTGATTCTGCGGCAAAAGGAAATAATGAAACGTTTAAAAAGTTTTTTCATGGTATGTTAGATAATGGTATCTATATAGCCCCAAGTGCTTTTGAAACATGGTTCATAACCGAAGCCCTTACCTATGCAGATTTGGACGCAACTATTGCTGCCGTAAAAAAAGTAGCTAAAACACTTTAATATTACATTGTGGAGCTTTAATCCCTCATAGAAGGATTAAAGCTCCAAGACTTGTCTCAAAAACAAAATATATTTCCACAAGCATACCCCGTAAGTTTGCTTTGGGGTGGGTATTTACTGCTTAAATTAGACGTTCTGGTTTTGAAAACCTTATATAAGGTATTCAAGTAAAAATTGATGTTATAATCTTTAAAAAGGATCAGGGGTTGATATCTCTGGTGTTGTTATTTTTTCAAATTGAATACCACCGGTTCCTTGGATATTGATTTCTATAGTATTTGAAACCTGTTGATTTGATTTTAAAGAAATATTTAATTTGTTTTCTCCTGTTTTTAAAGGTACGCGAGAGTAGAATATTTTGTTGGGCAAACTTTGCCAGTTACGAGTATCAGCACCTTCAGTTAAAGCATTAAATACGCCTAGTAAGGCACCAAGGTCACTATTTTGATTTTTAAGAATATATTCAGAAACCTTTTTTGTTCCCAATCGTAAAGCTACTTTTCCTATTTCACGAAAGGTTCGGTCTTTTAAAGTCTTGAAAGCAATTTCTTCGTAATCTTGTGTTAACTGAAAAGGGTAGGATATACTATCTGTTTGCACTTCGGCAGCATTATAAAGAGACGGTCTGCTAACATATTTGGGAAATGCAACATTAAAAATATCCAGATCCGAAAAATCAGACTTATCATTTCCTCCGGTAGGTATAGGTAATGGTAAGTTTAAAGAAAGATCTTCATTAATAATAGTTAAAAATCCAATTTCGTTACCTGGCAGGATGGTAAAAGTATAATATGTTTGGTCTTTATAAGGAGCCAGTCCGTTTTCCCAAAAAAGTATAGCTTCTCCACCTTCTGTAATCTTTTTTGGTATATATGTAGTGTTTAATAACTTTTCATATCGTTCAACTTCATCTGTAAACCCCATTACATTTGCGGTATGTAACATATCCTGGCATAGTTGATTGGGTATGGTAACTCCAATATATGTACCTTGGTTTTTTAAATATAGATCTACCGCATTTCGATATGCAATAAATGCATTGTTTATATCTCCCGAGGCTTCATATAATAAGCCTTGCAAAATATGCGCAAATGCATCATCGTTGTACCTGTTCTTTTTTTCGGGAGGGTAGTTTTCGTTTATTTTTTGTAATTGTAATGAAATACGTTTGGCTTCTACAATAGCTTCATCATATTTATTTAAAAACATATAGTTAAGTGCTTTGTAGTAGTGTATTGCTACTTTTTCAAAATCTTCTCCCTGATATGTTTCTTTTTGCGGATTTAAAAGAACACCCAGAATCTGGTTTCCTACCGCTTTTTTATTGGATTCTATAAATAGATCGGCTTCATTAAAAAGGGAATTACTTAGCGTATAATCATTAGCTAAATATGCCAATTTTCCTTTTTCTAGTAAGTATAGAAGCTGGTTTCTTGGTTTTCCTAAAAATTTATTTTTTTCGATCACTTCCAAAGCACCCTGCATATCACCTTCTTGTACTTTTGCTTGAAAAAGCGTACTCTTAGTATGATAGCTACCACAGTTACTTAATAGTGCTAAAAGGCAACAAAATAGTATGGTACGAAAGATAATTTTTATTGGCATCCTGGTCAATTATCAAAAAAGCTTTCTTTAAGAAAGCTCAGTTTTTTGTTTGAAAGTGTTGGTTTAAGAATTAGTTTTTAACAAACTTCTTTATTTTTTTATCCCCAATCCATACTTTTTCGTTAGTCTGGATATTAGTTAGTTCCAGGTCAATTTGGTAGTATACTACTTTATCTCTTTTGTGCGCATCTACTATAGAATTAATATTTCCTTGCAGCATATAATCTGCTCCTGTTTCTAAGCCAAATTTTTTAACGGTAGACATAGATGCGTTGTCTTGTTGATCAGCACGTTCTGCTCTTAATTCTTCGCGCATTTTACCGCCTTGTACAACTCTAACCTTTTGTCGTTGGATAAAAGCTTTTTCTATATCTTTAATAAAGGTTTCACTCTCGATATGCTCGTGTGATTTGTTTCGTATTAAACCAACTATAACTACAGGTTTTTTTCCTTTTTCCTGAAGATGATCTGTAATCCAGTTCCCGGTAAGTACTTCTTGAGTAAGTTCTTCTGCTGCAAAGCGTGAATCGGTATCATTCCAGCGACCGCTAATATCAATTTGTGTATCTGGAGCTACACGGGTTATTTTTCTTGCGCAAGAAGTGGTTAAAGACACTACCAGTACTACTGCTATAGCTGCGATTGATTTTCTCATTTTGTAATTTTATTTTGATATATTTTAATTAGTGTGTTTTATGTGTGGTATTACCAAAGGATACATGCTCCTAAAATCCCTAATGTTAACCAGTCATATCCAAAAGACCGGTTCCCGTAATATGATCCATAATCGTAATATGTGGTATTTTGGATACGTTGTAATCTTCGTTGATGTCTCCAGTATGCTCTTTGTGATCGGTATTGTCTTCGTATAGAGCGTAATTCTCTTTTTTCTTCTAATGGATCAATCGCTTTATAGGTTTCTTGCGCAGTTGTCCCTTGTTGCAGAGTATATTCCTGGCTATTAGATAAAAACCTGCTCATAGCCGCTTTATAATTTGGGTTTTGATCCTCTGCAAGTTCTGCTGTATCTTGCGCATAACCTGTAAACCCTGTAATGGTAAAAACGAATATTAGAAATATATTTTTCATAATGCGTATAAATTAATTCTTTATTTGTACCTCAATTATCACGCCAAAAATTAGGCGATTAATATTATTTTTTAATCCACATTGTGGAGTTTAATTCTCTCTCCATAGCTTGCTTCGAAAATGAATATATTTTCCAAAACATACCTTATAAGCCTGCTCTAAGGTTGTTAATTATATAGACAATATAAAAAACAAATGGTTGCATCTTTTTGTAAAGATAAGATAGTATATTTAAAAAATATATATACTATAGGTTATATTAAATGGTTAGCATTAATACAAAAATGGGATGGAAAACGAATTTCTGAAAGTTATGTCTCAACGGACTGACGAAGAATTAATAAAAATAATAACTGTAGACATTAGAAAGTATAATCCGATAGCGATCGAAGCGGCTTAAGAATTTTTTCCTTACCAAAAAAAGATACTAAACTCATCAATTAAATAAATGCTAAGATGCTAACCATGCACCTAGCTCCATAACATCTCCATTGGGGAATTTAATATCGTAAGTGTCTGGTGTGATTGCATTTTTTTGAATGTAAGGATATTTTTGTAAATATTCTGCCCCACCATAGTCCGTATAATCTTCTCGTACAGGAAGAATAGCAATTTGATCTAAAGGTTTTTGTGTGCTGGCATATCGTATTTCCCATTTACATTGTTTGGATTGTATAGCATTTTCTGTAGCAAGAAAAACAAACTTTTTATTGCCTTTGATTTTATTTTCTGTTTCTTGCCGTAAATGTTCTGTAGGGGACAAAGTGTTGTTTGCTTCATCTTTTGGCATATTAAAGATATAATCTGTGTAGATAAGCACGCCAAATCCTTTTAAAAAATTAATGGCACTATCCAGCTCTTCGAGCTCCTCTTGTTTATAAGAAACAAAAATAGATACTTTTAAAAATTTGGATTCTTCTTTAAAAAGCTGCAAACTTTCTGTAACCGGTTTTTTGTATATTCTGGCAGCATTTCTATATTGTAACAACCCATATTTAGGTAATATATCCATGAGTTTTATAATAGCATTTTATGGGTATAGATAACGTGTAGATACTATGTTTTGTTGTGGTTTTTAATGTTATCTTTAAGGAAGTTGTGTGATAATCCTTTTTTTAGAACTATAATTTATGAAAAACAATATACGCATGTAACGAGTGTATAATTACAAAAAACACCGAGAGGAAGATGTATAGTGCCGGTAGATATTTAATTTTAAAAAAAGATTGATTACCTATCAGCCCGATTCCAACAAACCAAATAATAGTAGTATATGCGGGAGCCATAAAACCTATAAGACTCTGAGACCAATTACAATTGGGACATACTATCATTACTATCCACGAAAGAAAATACAATACCAAACCAATGCAGTAGATTATAAATCCAATTTTTTGCAGTTTTGTTTTTAAAGAAAGCACCATTATTGTGGGTAATGCCAGTACAATAACTCTGGATATGTTTTCACTATACTTTATTAGCATAGGAATATCTTCCCAGAATATATTTTTGCTGTATCCTATTGGAAGATAATCTATAAAAACAAGATTCCATATAAAGATTGGGATGAGTAGTAAAAAACATGTGGACAAGTATTTGTTTACTCGCATACATTTGTATTTTTTAGTATTTATACGTTCCGTTTACTATACCTTCTTTAGGAAATGCGACAGTATAAAGCTTAGTTTCTTCATTTTTTATTAATTTAATTGATATTCGATCCCAGGATTATCATCTACCTTATATTTTATCGTAACCTTGTTTTTTTGAGTGGGAACAGAAAAATCTTCTAAGATCAAAGGGGTGGTTAATCCACTTTGTTGGATACTGATTTTATCTTTTCCAAATACTTGTATTTCTGTAAGAACTGCAAGTTGATTAAAGTCTTTTAGGTGCTCTAATGGTATGGATATTTGCTTTTCAGGAAAACTAAGTTTTCCATTATGTAGTGTTGATGTTTGGTTGTAATCGACTATTTTTTTTCTGTTTAAAGTAAAGAAATCTCCCAGACGTATACAATAGTCCTCTTCATTAGTGTTTTCTTGTTTTTCAGATAACTTTATTATGTTTAAAAGGCAAAGATCTAATGTGATATCTTCAGGAATCAAAATAGCTTCTTCTTTAATTTGATTCATAATATTTATTATTATAGGGACTTGCTGTTCCTTTTCTAGTGCTCGTTGCATGGTTTCACTTATTACAATGTCTATATCTTCTTTTGGATCTATACAATATGTAGTAGCATCCTCATTTAGACTTGCTTTAATATACTCTGAAAACCCTAATGTATCGATTACATGATTTACGCTATTAAAACTTACTTCGTTTATTTCTAGCAGGGTGCATTGCACTTCTTCTTTACTATACGTAGCTAATACTGGTAGTACTAAAGTCGCAAAAGGACCAGTGCCTGCATAAAAAATATGCACAGGGCTTTTTTTAGTTTTTTTTACATGTTCTATAGCATTAAAAAGCCCTTTGATAAAGGTTTTTGTGCGAACAAGATCCTTTATGCATAGTGCTGCCCAAGTAGTTCCTAAAGCTTTTCCGTTTTCGAAATGAATGTCATTTTTATTCAAATCATCTTCCAGATGTATATTAGATATTTCAAAAACTAAAGAGGTGTAATCCTGTATGGTTTCAGATAGTTCTAAATAATCGGTTTGCTCTTTGCGTAGTACTGCAGCAATTTTTTTAAGTCTTTCCATGTTTTTATTTAGATATTCTACGGGGATAAAGGCCGGGGGTACTATCTATTATTTTTTTAGTAGTAATACGTATTAACTAATATTATTAACAGACGTTTTTGTGTTCTTATACAGGTATTGGGTTAGGAACACAATTAGCAACCAAAGGGGAATCTAAATTTCCTGTAGCAAGATAATTGCAATACGCTTGTGTAACATATATATCACATCCACCAGGCGGGTTTGTATCGTTACCAGGAGGCGCAGAGTTTGCTGCAGCTTGTGCCTGAGCTAATGTATAAGGGGGCGATCCTTGTGGATTAGGTGCTAAAGAAAGTTGCGATACATTCGATCCATAGCACATTAGATATCCTGCTACTGCCGCTCCGGTTCTGTTTACTCCAGAATCACAATGTATATAAATGATTGCATTTGTAATAGAACTAATGGTGGCAGGAAAGGTTGCTGGTAGGCTCTTTATGGTATTGGTAAGTGCGTTTCGAATTGCAGGTACTAATCCAGAATAGTTAAATTGGGTACTGCCAGATCCAATAGAATTGGCTGGGGATACAGGCCATGTGCCATTAGCAGTGGTTGGCGGTGTGCCACCTATAGCTTGTATTGGCCAGTACACCATTACCCCGGGATTAGTGGTTATGGCAGAAGGAATGTATGTTGGATAAGGGCCAGATTCTCCATTAAGGGTAGGAGGGGTATCGGTAAACCAAGTCATCTCGGAGGTTACTATACGATCATCTTTATGACCGGGAGCAAAACCAATTAAACAAAAATCTACTACAAGAGGATTTTTTGCAAGTTGTATCTCTGTGCCCGTAAAGTTAGGGTCTGCTTTAATAGCTGTTGTTAGGTCTGAGATAGTGAAGCCAGAAGCTCCAAAAGCAGAGCTGCCACGAACCAGTATATTGTTATTGGTAGTGTCATAATCAACTACCCGAACAGATTCTGAAATAAAATTTCCGTGACCGTGTTTTTTTTTAATATCCATGATTTAAAATAAGAGGTTAAAAGAGAATGCTATCTTTTTTAAAATTAGGGATTATTTTTAACATAGAAATAAAAAAAACCTCATTCTATAAATTACTTTTATAGAATGAGGTTGCGTAAATAATCAGGTATTTAATCCTGCATTAAAGAGGGACTCCCTAAAGCGAGCTCTACGTTTTTTGATTAGCATTTCCCTCATCGAGGGTTTAATTCCACAAGCCTTGCTTTAAAAATAAAACATATTTTCAGAAGCATATTTAGGGAACTTGCCCTGAGGTTGTTGATTTCAGAAATGGTACTAGTTTAATTTTTTTAATAACATCTCTGCGACTAATTCTGACGAGGCTGGGTTTTGACCAGTAATTAACAATCCATCTTCTAGTGCGTATGGTGCCCAGTCCTGACCTTTAGAATAGATTCCTCCGTTATTTTTTAACATATCTTCTACCAAAAAAGGAACTATCGATGTAAGCTGTACTGCTTCTTCTTCACTATTCGTAAAACCTGTAACTTTTTTGCCATTCACTAATGGTTTTCCGTCTGCTCCTTTTGTGTTTTTAAATACGGCAGGTGCGTGACATACTGCTGCTACTGGTTTATTGTTTGTATAAAAAGATTCAATCAAAGCGATAGAGTTTTTGTCTTCTGCCAAATCCCATAATGGGCCGTGCCCTCCCGGATAAAAAATAGCATCATAATCTGCTTGTTGTATATCTTCTAGTTTTACAGTATTTGCTAAGATAGCTTGGGTTTCTTTATCAGTATCAAATCTTTTGGTAGCCGGGGTAGCAAAATCATCAGATGCACTTTTAGGATCTATTGGGGGTTGTCCCCCTTTTGGAGAAGCCAACGTGATCTCTACTCCTTTATCTTTTAGGGTATAATATGGTGCTGCAAATTCCTCGATCCAAAATCCTGTTTTTTCTCCGGTGTTACCTAAGTCTTCATGACTGGTTAATACAAATACTACTTTTTTCATGTCTTTTGGTTTTTCAATTTTAAGATGTTCTTTTTCTGCTGTTTTTGTATCCTCTTTATATTTGTTGCAAGAGGCAAATACTATAGATAGTACTAATACGCTAAGTATTTTTTTCATGGTCTGTATTTTCTTATCAAAAGTAACCGATAGATTTCTCTAAAAAATTGATGTAGGATAAGAAACTATTTTTTTGCAATTTCTTTGCGTATTCTGCTTAGGCTTTCTGTAGTGATACCAAGATACGAGGCAATATGGTAGTTTTTTACTTGTTGTTCTATATTTGGATAGGCTTTGGTAAAGTTAATATACCGTTCTTTGGCAGATTGGGATAGGTTGGCAAGGATTCTTTTTTGAAAACTCACAAAAGAGCGTTCCATTTTTTTTCTGAAAAAACGTTCTATTTTTGGAATTTGGTCATAGGTTTCTTCGACATCTTTTTTTGCGATTTTAAGTAAGGTAGCATCTTCAATACAGGCTATGGTTAATACTGATTTTGTTTCAGAAAAATATCCAATGTAGTCACTGATCCACCAATCTTTAATAGCAAATTGTATAGTGTGCTCTTTTCCTTGCGGATCTATAAAATAGGTTCGTAAACACCCGCTATATACATAGTATTGATGCGTAACGGTTTCATTAGTATGCAATATAATATCTCCTTTTTTAAAGTGCACTTTTTTAAACGTACCCTCGATACGATCTGTTTCTTGTTTTGTAAGTGTGATCCCTTTAAAAATTTCGAGTATCATTTTTTAGTTTTACTGGTAGTTTTTGGATAGTTCTGTTAAAGCCAGAATTGCCTTATCGGCATCTTGTTTGTCTATAAAGATATGATCGTGATAATATCCTGCTATAACATTGCAACTTATGTTGTGTCTGGCTAGTTCTGTAGCAAATATTGCAGTTAGTCCTACAGCTTCTAACGAAGAATGAATTTTTAAAGTAATCCAGGAGGCTATATATTGGTAAGGGATATCTAATTGATCTGCTTTGCTTTGCTCTATTACGACTGTTGTGCCTTCTTCTTCTTTAAACTCACAAATAGTGTCTTTTCTATCTATATTATCTAAATCGGTTATGGTTGCAAATATATAGTTACCAGAGTGTAACTTGGGGGTCATGCCTTTAATTAATTTAGATAAATTGGTTTCACCGGTCATTGTTTTTTTTTTATAGTTTATAAGAGATAGTAATGATACTATAGCCCAAGCGCCTTCTAATAGTATAAAAGGAATATATTTTAGTAAAACAGATGCAAGACAAGCTAGTGTTGCTCCAATAAAATTAAGAAGTATATAGGATAGATCTTTATTTGTTATTTTTTCGGTTACGTTAAGAAAATAAGCCAATAGGATTATAAAAACTCCTGTAAAACCAATCCAGTCGATAGTATTCATGGTTTGTCTATTTAGGCAAAAATCGATTAAAAGATTGCCAGTATTTATCTTTATAGATATCTGCTTGAATCTCTATTTGATTTGCGTATTTGGATTGAATATCGTTTATTATTTTTGAAGGTTTTCTAAAATCCATACAAGCAAAATAAACTTCTCTTAGGTTATCTGCCGATTGTCTGCCAACATTTAAGTAGCCATCAAAGTCTTTAAGTTTGTTCATCATATCGTCTTCTATTTCGTTGAGAAGAGAATAGGTTTTTTTATCGGGTAGGCCGTTATTTTCTGTGCCATCATATTTTATTTCCAGAACTACTATCCATGGGTGGGATGCTTTTGCGTCCCAGTTTAATAAATCCATATTGATAACAGCAAATAATGGAAGCCCGTTGTTTAAAGTTGCTTCTAGCCCAGAGTAATTATCGTTTTCGGTGTTGTATCGAATACCTTCGTATTTTTCGACAAATTCTTTTTCTCTCCAGATTAAAAAATCTTTTAATTTCTGTAGCGGAATTAATTCTTTTTCGGCATTTGCAGTAGCAATAACTTTTAAATTATCGATGGTAACTGCAGATTTTAATTCTCCTAGGGAGTTATCCAAAAAAATATAAACACCGTTTGTAATGGCATCTTTATTGTCGTTATTAAAATCTTCATGCACTATAGTGATGTCGATTTCGTCTGGAAATTCTTTATAATCATTAGAGTAAAACTGCATCTTTTGTGCATTAAACTGATATCCATCCATTTCGATAGTGTTATTGAAATCTGATGGGGGTTTTAATGCGGTAAATCTCCATCTATCTATTTTTGGGGCAGCAGCAACCAGTTCTTCCACAAAAACAATATTTTTTATAACTCCGTCTGCAGTAATAATAAGCTCTGCAGTATGGTCGTCATACATTCCTGCAAGAAACCAAAAACCATCTTTTAGTTCATCTAGCTTAGGTGCCATTACATCAAAAAAATGTTTCGGAATATCTCCACGTTCTTTGATAACTTTAAAAAAAGCACTCTCGTTTTTCTGAAACCAATTCCAGAAATCAGAGTACGAATTAATTGGGGTATGTTTTTTTGTAAATAAGGATTTTAAAAAACTTGCCATTAGTCTTTATCGTTATATATACCAGTTTTACAGTGAAATTGGTATTAGTTTATTTGTTATGTTTTACTAAAATAATATTTGTTTTTGACTTTACCTTGTAAGTTTGCTTTTATGCAGCCTAAGTTGGTATTGTTTTAAAGCAGAACTTGATTTGCCAGCAAAACAGATTGCTAAAGTACTTATTTTTCTAGTGTTTTTTAGAAGGTCGTCTTACCAAATGAGAAGTATATCCTGGTTAAATAACAAAGTTTTTATTTTCTGTCTTTTACAGGTATTACCAGTTTTAAACCCGACCAGATGATGTCTACCGCACATACTTTAATATCTACCAAGCCGTTTTCGAGAGCAATTTTTCGCACCACATCCTCTGTGATATCTGTAGCTACTTTTGATGCTTTTTTAGGCCAGCTTATCCATATCATCCCATTTTGGTGTATTTCGTTTTTTAGATTAAGGATTTCCTTGTTTAGTTCGGCAGCATCTTTGGTAAAAAAATGTATAAAATCTTTGAGCAGATTTTTATCATTGGTGTTTTCTATTTTTTGAGGAAAACTTTTAAAAAGATCAAAATAATGATCGGGGGGATTGATAAGCCGTATCGTAAACCCTTCTTTTAATCCTAATTTTTTTTCGAGCGGTGTTCCTGAGTATCCAACAGACATATTTTTTTGATTTATAAATTAAGTTTTACCAATAGTAAAGCAGTTTCATTTAACCCAGATTATCAATGTCATTAAGTTGCCCTGTATCTTTTTGAGGATTAAATATCTGTAAAAGCAAAATACCCCTCTACTTCCATAATGGATTCCAGATCAAATGTAGGATAACAAGCAGAAAGCATTGTGTTTTGGTTATTTTGTCATCCCGGAAATTTGTCATCCTATGTTTGTATAGGGTTTAAATTTCAATAATGATTTACTTTGT